>JAFEEV010000193.1 GCA_018240935.1 Pseudomonadota bacterium | reverse complement strand
TGGATTGCAATTTTTTCCGCTCTTCATTGAAAACAGCTTCAACTTTCTTTTTCTCCGTGTTGAGGATGGTTTCAACTTTGCTGCGTTGCGTTTCGTTGAGTCCCAGATCTTTTGTCATTTTGTTGATGACATCACGGCTATCGGCGGCCGGATTATTTTTTTGCGCTTGCACTGGGGAAACAGCGAGACAGACAAGGAAGGTGAGTGCGGCAACAGTGGTTTTTCTCGGTTTCATGCGCTTCTCCTGGTTAATAAAGCAATGAGTTTTGCTGAAGGTGTGCAACATGTTCCCGGTTGCGATTACCTGCAACCGGAAAACATATTTCATGACTCAAATTTATGAAATTCAATCCTAGAAAAGTCCGGAGATGGAACGCGCCAATCCATTGGTCAGTTCCACCGCGGCTTCTTCGTACTGTAAATTCACCTTGTTGGCTGTACTCACTACACGAGTGCGGAATTTGTTCATTTCGCTGACTTTTGTCGACGATTGTCTGCGAGCACCGCCTACGCCCTGTTTTGCATCCTGTTGCCGGTCTTCGCGTACAATGACACCCGCTTCGGCGCGTTCTGCAATCTCGACATCGGTGATCGCCATGAACGTGACATCTTTGACGGCGGCGTCGGCGATCGTGCTGGCGACACCGAACGCCGCCGCGCCGGCTAGTCCGCCAATACCGGCCCCCGTCCAGCCGCCCATCGCCGCGCCCGTGGCTGTTCCCACGGCAGCGCCTAAGGCAGCGCTGCCCATGCCGCCATAGCCGGCTCTCAGAGCGGCTTCCGCAGCGGTTGGGCTGGCTTTGTCGACACTCAGCACGTTGGCTTGCAACCAGTAATGCGCTTCTTTCGGATTGGTGGTGATACGGTAGCCGCGCCCTTCCAATGCCCGGGCGACCGTGGCGGTAATGTCAAAATTGGTTTTGTCGGAAGTGTTGCGAATATTCAGGTAGATGACTTTTTTATCCGGCTCGACGGGATCGAGAAAAATAGAGTCGCTCATTTTGGTTTGCACATCCAGATCCTTCTTGGCAATGGATGTATGAACCGCGGCGCACCCGCTTAAAATCAAAGAACATAGCGCGATCCCTGTCAGTATCCAGGTCTTCTTGTTAACGGAGTACTCCATTTCATCTTCCTTTTAACGATTGAATAAAGAATTAAATTGCTTAAACGATTAAGCCTGATTGCCGGTTATTTTTAAGCGCAGAAATCGGCAAAAATTACCAGCCGTAATAATACGGCAGATAATTGCCGGCGCCATACAAACCGCCGTAATACGGCCGCGTATAACCGCCGAAATAGCCGCCGTAACCATAATTCTGCCCCAAAACGCAGCCTAGACCGAAGCAACCCGGCTGATAACTTGGCGTTTTAGTCGGCGTGCCTCTATCGGTGGCTTCCTTCAGCGCTTTCGTCAGCGTGGCGTCATCGGGGACGCTGAATGGCTTACCGGCAGTTTCGGCGTTGAATTGTCTTTGAATGTCGCTGATATCTTGTGCGATCACCGCATTGCTCATAAGGAATAGGGCGGGAATCGCATAAAAAAAGGGCGTGATTTTCACCGTATGCATTGTATATCTCCTGTTTCAGCTTGGATAAATAGTATTATCAACTAAGGTATTGGTTGTTGTAAATTTTTTGATTCCTGCAAGAATGTTTTTAAGCAAAAATTTTGCAATGAGAACAAAAAGGAATTGCACGCAAGAGACTACAAAAGTCTGAATCGGTTCACGCGCCAAATATTTGCTAGGGAAACGCTGATTAATTGACTGAACGAGCGAATCACTTCGTTGCGCGGTACGCGCATCCTCTCCTATCTTGTTGATATGTATCGATTACTGTTTTTCGTGCGCCTCGTGCTTCATCTCGTTCGCTGAATTAATCAGAGCTTCCCTAGGCGAGTGCCGCGCCAGCTCTGCGCTCAATGCGGATTCCCAACTTCTTTACCCCACGAATAATCCCCAGTTTCGCTACACTGACCTTGACCCACGGTGAATGAAAGTCGGTCAGGATGGTGTGTGCGATATGCTCGGCCAGCGCTTCCAGCAGCGAGAAGTGCCGGTTGGTCAAGATGTCGTTGATTTTTTCGACGATCAGCGCGTAATCGAGCGCGTCTTCGATATTGTCCGTTTGGCAGGCGCGGCTGCTGGGTAGCGCGATTTCCAGGTCGAGCTGAATGGTTTGCGGCACGATGCGTTCCCACGGGTACACGCCGATCAGCGTTTTGGCTTTGAAGTCGTGCAGAAAAATAATATCCATGAATGATTAAGCGCTAAAATGTGCGGATTGTTCGGGTATGGCCGGAAGCTTTTGAGAGCGGGCGATACCGGATTCTAGTCTATTTTTTCCAGGTGGTGCTAATCCGATGACGTTATTGCTGTTTGCCGTGCTGGCTTATTTTCTGGGTTCCGTGCCGTTTGCGCTGATTTCCAGTTGGATTTTTAAACTGCCCGATCCGCGCACGTATGGTTCGAAAAATCCCGGCGCGACCAATGTGCTGCGCAGCGGCAAGAAAGCCGCGGCGGTGCTGACTTTGCTCGGTGATGCCGGGAAAGGCTGGCTGGCGGTGTTTCTGGCGCAAACTTACGCGCCGCAATGGGGGCTGGGTGATGAGGCAGCCGCCATTGCGGCACTGATGGTGTTTCTCGGCCATGTATTTCCGGTATTTTTACGCTTCCAAGGCGGCAAAGGCGTGGCGACGGCGGTCGGCGTGCTGTTGGGATTGAATGTGTGGTTGGGATTACTGGCGATGGCAACCTGGCTGCTGGTTGCATTCGTTTGGCGCATTTCGTCGCTATCGGCGTTGGTTGCGGCAGTGCTGGCGCCGCTTTATAGCATCGGTCTGCTGGGCTTTGAAGCCGGTACGCTGGCCGTTTCGGCGATGTCATTGCTGTTGATTTGGCGTCATCAATCAAACATCATCAATCTGCTGGCGGGCAAGGAAGGACGGATCGGCGAGAAAAAATCGCCAGATGTTTAATCGGCTCCAGGTGTTTCCAGCATCTCCAGATTCCAGCGCGCGTGAACATTGAAGCTGCGTGCCGGTTGCCGGGTGGATTCCGGCATCGCTTGCAGCCGCATCGCACCGGCAAACGCGATCATGGCGCCGTTGTCGGTACAGAATTCCAGTTCCGGATAAAACACCGTGGCGCCTAGGGTTGCGGCTTTCTCGTTGAGCGTGTGGCGCAGTTGTGCATTAGCGCCGACGCCGCCCGCCACGACCAGTTGCTTCAGTCCGGTTTGCGTCAGCGCAGCCAGCGATTTTTCCGTCAATACTTCCACCACCGCTTCTTGAAACGCCAGCGCGATATCGGCGCGGGTTTGATCGCCGATTTCCTGTTTGTTGAGCAAGGTCAGCACTGCGGTTTTCAGACCGCTGAAGCTAAAATTCAGATCGCCGCTGTTGAGCATCGGGCGCGGTAATTTGAATAGCCCGGGGCGGCCTTGCCGGGCGAGCTGCGATAGCGCCGCGCCGCCGGGATAGCCCAATCCCAATAACTTGGCGGTTTTGTCGAACGCCTCACCGGCGGCGTCATCGACCGTTTCACCCAGCAATCGATAATGACCGGCGGCGTCGACTTGCATCAATTGGGTATGCCCGCCGGATACCAGTAGCGCGATGAACGGAAAAACAGGCGCGGGCGCCGACAGCAGCGGCGACAGTAAATGACCTTCCAGGTGGTGAATGCCGAGTGCCGGAATGTTCAGCGCAAAACTCAGCGCAGCGCCGATACTGGCGCCGACCAGCAGAGCGCCGGCCAATCCCGGGCCTTGTGTGTAGGCGATGGCGCCGACATGGTGCAATTCGCAACCGGCGGCGGCCAGCGCTTGCCTGATCAACGGCAATACGCGGCGGATATGATCGCGCGACGCCAATTCCGGCACCACGCCGCCGTATTCGCGATGCATCGCGATTTGTGAATATAGGGCATGGCTGAGCAAACCGCGTTGGGTGTCGTACAGTGCGATACCGGTTTCATCGCAGGATGTTTCAATTCCAAGAACAAGCATGAAGAAAAATTGCCGACAGTTAAATCGGGAAGTGGCGGTAACGGCGGTATTTTAACATTGCTGCGCTGCGGCGCACGGTTTGCTGCAAAATTTGGAAGTAAAAGCCGGGGCTGTATCGAACATGAGGTCTGTGCTAAAGTTCGCCTTTTGTAATTTCCGTACAAGAGGCAAGCCATGGATTATAGCTACGAATCTGAACATACCAAATTCATGCGTGAATTTCTGGAAAAGAATCCGCAAGTGCAAGAAAAACGGCTAACGGCGCGCAGCGTTTGGTGGGATAAAGAGCAAAATTTGGAAGAACGCAAACGCTTCAAGGAATCCGCCGAACCGATGAAGCCGTACGTTTATTTTGGCGGTTAGTGTTTGATTGGCAACGGATTGCTTATTAATCGTTGCACTGTTTTTTTGGGCAGCGTTGCGATGAAGCGCTGGAGTGCTGTTTGGGCCGCATGTTGTTTTCTGGCGGCATGTGCGAATTTTTCCGATACAACCGGTAAGCCGCAGCGCTTCGAAGAAAAAATTGCCGGAGAACATGCCGCACTTGCGGCGTGTGTGACCGCCAAACTGCAATCCGACGGCCGTCCGTTCCTGCGGCCGTTGCAATTCCGGAACCGGCAGTATCCCGATATGCACGCGTCGGAGATTCATGCTTACGATACCCGCTTTCTGCGCAACGCCATCCCAACTTATGCACCGTCGAATCCCGACGCGATTCTGATCTATGGCAATCCGGCAGCGGAAGTTCAATCAGCCGCGCAGCGCAACGACAACGATAAACCGGTTTATGCATTCGCCTTGATGTTGCAGCAAACCGATGCTGCAACCGTCAATGCATCGTTGCGAGGGGATGTGTTCTTCGGTGATATTGCCTGGAAAATTCTGCAATCGTGCGCAGCTTCCCCGGTTAATCCGTAATTTCCCCTTAATTGCTATTCCCCGATTTCGCCAGCAACACATCCAGCGCGCGCGCGCTGAGTATGCGTTTGAGAAAACCGAATAGATAGGTCGGCACGGTCACGTAGTAACGTGCCTGCGGTTTGCTTGCTTCCAATGCGTGAATCACGCGTTTCAGCACGGCTTCGGGCGGCAGTGTAAACGGAACTGCGGGGCCCTGCTTATTCAAGCGCGCCAGCACGCCTTGATATTTTTCGCGATGAACGCTGTTTTCGATGTCGATGTATTTTTCCAGCGCTTTGACGGCGTTCATGCGGAACAGGCTGGAAATCGGTCCCGGTTCGATCAGGCTGACGTATACATTGCTGCCTCTGAGTTCCAGGCGCAGCGTGTCGCTCAAGCCTTCAATGGCGTACTTGGAAGCGTTGTAGGCGCCGCGGAAAGGCAGGGCGACAAAACCCAGCACCGAGCTGTTCTGGATAATGCGTCCATACCCCTGTTTGCGCATCACGGGGATCGCAAGATTGGTCAATTCCTGCCAGCCGAATACATTGGTTTCGAATTGCGCGCGTAAAGCATCGCGGTTTAAATCTTCCACCGCGCCGGGCAAGCCGAAAGCGCCATTGTTGAAGAGCGCGTACAGTTCGCCGCCGGTGCGGCGCATGACTTCTTCAAAGGCGAAATGGATCGAATTGGAATCGTTCAAGTCCAAACGGAAGCTTTCCAGTCCTTCTGCCAGCAGTTTTTCAATGCTATCGCGCCTTCTGGCCGTGGCAAAGACGCGATAGCCGCGCGCCTGCAAGCCTTTGGCGGCGCAGTAACCGATCCCGCTGGAGCATCCGGTAATGAGTACGGTTTTTTTCATTTCTTCAGATTAACGTGTAAATGGGTATTGCTATTTTTCATGACTTGATAATAATTTGCACTCAGTTTGAGCACTGACTAACCTTTTCCTAAGGAAGTTCTGAAAAAGGTAGCGAGCGATGATCGGGCAAGGCGAAATCAGGTGAAAAAGCGCAATTTACAGTGAGTAAATGATCATTTTAAGCCTGATTTCAACGCAGCTTGTACGAGTGCAGTAGTTTCTCAGAGCTT
>JAFEEV010000192.1 GCA_018240935.1 Pseudomonadota bacterium | reverse complement strand
CTCCGCTGGGTGTTGCCATTGGAGTGGCTTATATCATTGTCGTGCTGATTTCATTGGGTTCGGCTAAGAAGCACTTTACTTTGTATATCGCGTTCTTTTGTTCCGTGCTGGTTGGGATCGGTTATTTAGGGTCGCCGCCAAGTGAAGCGCCGTTTTATTTAATTGTTGCCAATCGGCTGTTGTCATTATTCTCCATTTGGGTGACCGCAATTCTGGCGTTGAAACAACGCACTAGAACCTCCGAACTACATCAAGAACGGTTAAAATATCTGCAATCAATCAAAGAAGTCGAAGTGCGGGAAGAAAAACTAAGAGTGCTGAAAGCCACCATGCGTACGGTGCAGGATATCACCGGCAATTTTCTCAATAGCCTGCACTTTTTCAAGCTCGAGATCGAGAAAAACGAAACGCTGACGCCCGAGTCGGTTGCACGGCTCGATGAATCGATCAAAGATACCGCGCAACGCCTGAATAAGCTGGGCAATCTGAATGAAATCCACGAAAAGAAAATGGCGGGCGATACCGTCGGCATCGATTATGAGCATTCGGCGGTGAATGGCGATACAATAAGCAAGTGATCGCATGATGAACGAATGAATAGGGAAAGTGATGCAAGCAGGACAAGGTTCAGGTGGAAATGTAGTCGCGGCGGTATGCAGTTTTTTTATACCGGGATTGGGACAATTGGTACAAGGGCGTTTATTGCCGGCATTACTGTTTTTCATCATTACCGGCGTAGGCTATTTTTTCTGGGTGCTCATTATTCCGCCGGTCATCGCCGGGATCGTGCATCTGTGGTCTATCATTGACGCGGCGCGTTTCACGGTCGCCGATTAATTTCTATAATTTTAATTTCCGCATGCAGCCGATTGGTGGGATTAATCCCCGGGTTGCGCAAAGTCTCCACATTTTTATTTGATTTCCAGTTACATGTCTTCGTCAAAACAAGCCGCACGTAGAGTTGGTTTTATCTCATTGGGTTGTCCCAAAGCATTGGTGGATTCCGAGCAAATTCTGACGCAGTTGCGCGCCGAGGGGTACGAAATATCGCCGTCGTATGACGATGCCGATTTGGTGGTTGTCAATACCTGCGGGTTTATCGATAGCGCCGTGGAAGAATCGCTCGATGCCATCGGCGAAGCGCTGGCCGAGAACGGCAAAGTGATCGTCACTGGTTGCCTGGGTGCCAAAGAGGACGGTGACGTGGTGAAAAAGGCGCATCCGCAAGTGCTGGCGGTCACCGGACCGCACGCGTTGCCGGAAGTGATGTCTGCCATCCATACGCATTTGCCGCAACCGCATGATCCGTGTACCAGCTTGATACCGCCGCAGGGAATCCGGCTGACGCCGCGGCATTATGCCTATATCAAAATATCGGAAGGCTGCAACCATCGCTGCACGTTCTGCATCATTCCGTCGATGCGCGGTGATTTGGTCAGCCGTCCGATTCATCAGGTGATGCAGGAAGCCGAACATCTGGTGAACGCCGGTGTGAAAGAGTTGCTGATCATTTCGCAGGATACCAGCGCCTATGGCGTCGACGTGAAATACCGCACCGGTTTCTGGCAGGGGCGGCCGGTCAAGACGCGCCTGACCGAGCTGGCGCAAGCGCTGGGTTCGCTGGGCGTCTGGGTGCGTTTGCATTACGTCTATCCGTATCCGCATGTCGATGAAGTCATTCCGTTGATGGCGGAAGGAAAAATCCTGCCTTACCTGGACGTGCCGCTGCAACATGCCAACCCCCGCATTCTGAAGGCGATGAAACGCCCGGCCAATGCCGAGAATAATTTGGCAAGAATCCGGCAATGGCGCGAGATTTGCCCCGATATCACGTTGCGCAGCACCTTCATTGTCGGTTTTCCGGGCGAGACCGAAGCGGAATTCGAGGAGTTACTGGATTTTCTGCGCGAAGCGCAGCTGGATCGCGTCGGATGCTTCGCGTATTCCGCGGTGGAAGGCGCCGCCGCCAATCAACTGCCCAATGCCGTGCCGGAAGAAATCAAGGAAGACCGCCGCGCGCGCTTCATGCAACTGCAAGAAGAAATCAGCCGCCAGCGCCTGGCAGCCAAAGTGGGCAGCACAATGACCGTGATGGTCGATGAGTTAGCGGATGATCACATTATTGCGCGTAGTAGCGCCGATGCGCCGGAAATCGACGGGTTAGTGTATGTGGAAGACGCCGGTGAGGTGCAACCGGGCGATTTTATCGAAGTCGAAATCACCGGTTCGGATACGCACGATCTATTCGCGGCCGCCGTGACACGGAATTGATCGTGCGGTCGATGCCGTCAATAAAACGACGGCAGTTCCATTCCCATCCATAGCATGAACAGAATGATCATCGCGATGCCGATGCCGATGATTCCGATGATCATGCCGATCAAAATGGTCAGGCCGTCTTTGTTCAGAAGTCCGAGCGACATCACTAGAATTCCCCAGCCCGGCGAGAAATTGATCAAGGGAATCGGCAGTGCGATTGCCAAAGCGAAAACGAACGAAAAGAAGCCGATAATCCGTTCCCAGGTATGCACGCTGATGTAGGTAATGCGCGGTTGCATGCGTTCTTCGATTTTCTTCAACCAGGGATTGGCCTTAGCCAGTATTTTCTCCAGCGTGCTGCGTTTGATGTGTTTTCCTTCCAGCCAGGCAGGCAGCCAAGGGGCGCGCATACCAAGAATCATTTGTGTCGAGAAAATGAACAGCGGGATTGAGAAAACCGTGGTGTAACCGGGCGGAACGGGAATGGGAAGACAGATCGGCACTGCGGCGATGGCCATTAGAATGCCGAATCCGCGTTCATGCAGCGCATGCTTGATTTCGCCGACGGATATTACCTCGTTTTTATTTTCAACGACGGCAATAGCCAGAAATTCCGAAGTAGGGCGTTCTTTTTCCTTGACTGTCATGAGTGACTCCCGTTGTCAGATTGCTATCCATAGTATCGGGTAAACAACAAATAAACTAATACTCGTCGTTGGAGAGTCAAGTCATGAAAAGATTCTGTTGTGGAATCACAACAGCGTTCCCCGATTGATACATCCGGTTATTCGTAGCGCAATGCATCGACCGGTTTAAGAGAGGCTGCTTTTTTTGCCGGATAAAAGCCGAAAAATATGCCAACCGCGGAAGAAAACAAGAAAGCCAATCCGACCATGCCGGCGGTAATCACGATCAACATATCAGCCACCCGGCTGACGACCCACGCGCCGCCGATACCCAATAACAGGCCGATCACGCCGCCCATGACGCAGATCACGATCGCTTCGAGCAGAAATTGCGTCAAAATGGCGCGCTGGTCGGCGCCGATCGCCATGCGGATGCCGATTTCGCGCGTGCGCTCGGTCACCGACACCAGCATGATATTCATAATGCCGATGCCGCCGACCAGCAGCGATACCGATGCAATCGCACCCAGCACGATCGACATGATCTTGGCGGCATCGGTTGCTACATCCGCAATCGCGGTCAAATTGCGCACGGTGAAATCGTTTTCCTTACCTTTGGCGATACGGTGACGCTGGCGCAGCAGTTGGGTGATTTCTATTTCGGCGATATCCATATCTGAGGCCGATTTGCCTTGCACCAGCATGTAGCGGATGGAGCCGGGAAACTGATTGCCGGTAATCTGGCGTTCGCTGGTGGTGATCGGGATCAGCACGGTGTCATCCTGATCGCGCCCGGTCAAGCTCTGTCCTTTCGCCATCAGCACGCTGACCACTACAAAAGGCCGGTTGGTAATGCGGATCGTTT
>JAFEEV010000191.1 GCA_018240935.1 Pseudomonadota bacterium | reverse complement strand
TCCGCCGGTGAATAGCTTTTTTCAACGTACGCTTCGATGATGGCATCCAGAATGCCGTACGGCGGCAGGCTGTCCTGGTCGGTTTGGTTGGCGCGCAATTCGGCGGATGGGGCGCGCCGGATGATGCGTTCCGGAATCACGCGATTGATCCGGTTGCGGTATTCGCATAGTTGATACACCCGGGTTTTGCTGACGTCTTTCAATACCGCAAGACCGCCCGCCATGTCGCCATACAGCGTGCAATAACCGATCGCCATTTCGGATTTGTTGCCGGTTGTCAGCACCAATGCGCCGGTGTGGTTGGATAGCGCCATCAATAACGTGCCGCGAATGCGTGCTTGCAGATTTTCCGGCATGGTGGTTGTTTCCGTGGCGTCATGCGGAATGCGGAAATCGCTTGCGATGGCGGTCAAAGCGTGATCAAACAACGGCTGAATGCTGCATTCAGTGTGCTTTACGCCCAATAATCCGGCCATTTCGCCGGCATCTTCCCGGCTGATCGCCGCCGTGTAGCGCGACGGCATCATGACGGTTTTAACCCGGTCCGCGCCGAGCGCATCGACCGCAATCGCCAGCGTCAAGGCGGAATCGACACCGCCGGAAAGCCCCAGAATGACGCCGGGAAAACCGTTCTTGCGCACGTAATCTTTCACCCCTAAACACAATGCTTGGTAAGTGCTGGCAATCGCGGATGGCGTAGCCGGTAGATCGGTTTTTACCGGTTGTTTAGCGTGAATCTCGATCAACTCAACGGCTTCGGCAAATTCCACCGCTTGCTGGGTGAGTTCGCCTTGTCCGTTCATGACGAAGGATGCGCCGTCGAAAACCAGTTCATCTTGTCCGCCCACCAGATTGGTATGAATCACCGGTATGCCGGTGTGTGTGACGAAGCGGTGCGAGATTTGATAGCGGGAGACTTGCTTGCCGATATGGAAAGCCGATGCGCTGAGTACCAGCAAAATGTCGGGATGACCATAACTGGCCGCATCGGGTAATTGTTCCAGCCAAAAATCGGCGCAAATCGCGATGCCGAATGTTACGCCGCCAAGCTCGAAAACGCAGGGGCCAGTACCGCTATCGAAGTAGTAATGTTCGTTGAAGAACGGGGAGGCGTTGAGCACTCGTTTGTGATAACGGTGCAAGATTTTGCCGCCGCGCATCACTGTGGCGGCATTGTACAACTTGCCGTCCTGAAAATGCGGATGACCAACGATCAACGTGATGCCTTGAACCGCTTGCACCAGTTTCGCCAGGGCTTGATCGCATGACCGGCAGAAGGCTTCGCGCAGCAGCAAATCGGCGGGAGGGTAACCGCACAGCGCCAGCTCGGGTGTGATGACTATTGCGGCGCCCGCTTGTTTGGCTTGTTCCGTGACTGCCAGTATCTTGGCGGCATTGCCGGGGATATCGCCGACGGTGCAGTTGATCTGGGCGGCCGCGATGCGCATCGTGGAGCAAGGCCGCGATTGCGATTAGAACGGCAGTTGCGCGTCCGGTTTGGCTTGCAGGAGATTGCGGCGGAAATCTTCCTGAATGCGCTGCAACGCGGCTTGATTATCGGCTTCGAAGCGCAGCACGACGACCGGCGTGGTATTGGAAGCGCGCGCCAAACCGAAGCCATCGCGGTATTCCACCCGCAAACCGTCGGTGGTGATGATTTGTTGCGGATTATCGAACGCGGCGTTTTTCTGCAATTGCGCGATCAGCGCGTGATTCTCGCCTTCCGCTGTGCGCACCTGTAATTCCGGCGTGTTGAGACTGTCGGGGAGGTTTTTCAGCGTGGCGGTGATGTCTTTTTCGCGGCTGAGCAATTCCAGCAAACGCGCGCCGGCGTATAAACCGTCATCGAAGCCGTACCAGCGTTCTTTAAAGAACAAGTGTCCGCTCATTTCCCCGGCCAATAGCGCTTGTTCTTCGATGAGCTTGGATTTGATGAACGAATGCCCGGTTTTCCACATCACCGGCGTGCCGCCGTGCTGACGGATCCACGGCGCCAGATTGCGCGTGCATTTCACGTCGAAAATGATTTTTCCGCCGGGATTGCGCGACAGCACGTCGGCGGCGAACAGCATCAGTTGCCGGTCGGCATTGACGATATGGCCATCTTTGGTGACGATGCCGAGCCGGTCGCCGTCGCCGTCGAATGCCAGACCGATCTCCGCATCGGTCGTTTTTAGCGCTTGGATGACGTCGTTCAAATTATCCGGTACGGAAGGATCGGGGTGGTGGTTGGGAAAAGAGCCGTCCACGTCGCAGAACAATTCGGTAACCTGACAACCCAAACCGCGATAGAGTGCCGGGGCATAAGCGCCCGCCACGCCGTTGCCGCAGTCGACTACGATTTTGATCGGGCGCGCCAGTTTGATGTCGCCGGTAATGCGCTGCAAATAGGTTGCCGCGATATTGTGTTCGGAGTAATTGCCCGCGCCCTGGGTCAGATCGTTGTTTTCAATGCGCAGGCGCAATGCCTGGATGGTGTCCGCCGCCAGTGTCTGGCCGCCCAGCACGATCTTGAAACCGTTGTATTCCGGCGGATTATGGCTGCCGGTAACCATGACGCCGGAGTACCGGCACAATTCGTGCGCGGCGAAGTACAACATGGGTGTCGCCACCATGCCGACATCCACGACATCGATGCCGCTTTTGCGGATGCCACGCGCCAGCGCTTGCGATAACTCCGCTCCGGATAACCGGCCGTCGCGGCCGATGGCGATGGCGGTCAGATTCCTTGCACGCGCTTCGGAACCGATGGCGTGACCGATTTTTTCAACATTTTCCGCGGTGATCGTTTTGCCGACAACGCCGCGGATGTCGTACGCTTTGAAAATTTCATGAGGAATAGCTGGCATAGGTTAATCATCCGAAAGAAAGAGTGTTGATAAAACGCGATCCGCCATCATGATTCCATCGTGATCACCGGAACGCAAGTTTGCGCGGAAATCAACCGGTTTTAATGATGTCCTGCAACGGCGCCGCCTTTCAGCGTGTAATGCGTGCCGCAGTAAGGGCAGAGCGCTTCGCCGGTGGCTTCTATTGGCAGGAAAACCCGCGGATGGGTATTCCACAGCAGCATCGCCGGTGTCGGGCAGTGCAGCGGCAAGTCGTCGGCGGTGACTTCGATTTCTCGGGCTTTATTATTGCTTTGTTGATTCATATGAGTAACTCCAAAATAACAGGATTAAACCAAGGTAAGCCAGCCGGCGTGATTTTTAGCCCGGCCTTTGACGCAATCAAAGAATAAGTTTTGCAGTTGTGCCGTGATCGGGCCGCGCTTGCCGGCGCCGATGATGCGGTTATCCAGTTCGCGGATCGGCGTCACTTCGGCGGCGGTGCCGGTGAAGAACGCTTCGTCGGCGCAGTAAATTTCGTCGCGCGTGATGCGTTTTTCGATCACCGGGATGCCGAGTTCACCGGCGATTTCAATGATCGATGCGCGCGTAATGCCTTCCAGGCAGGATGTTAAATCCGGCGTGTACAGTTTGCCTTGCTTGACGACAAAAATATTTTCCCCGGAGCCTTCCGCCACATAACCTTCCACGTCCAGCAGCAAAGCTTCATCGTAACCGTTCAGCGCCACTTCCTGGTTCGCCAGAATCGAATTGGCGTAGGTCGTGACCGATTTGGCGCGGCACATATTGATATTGACGTGATGGCGGGTAAAGGACGAAGTTTTGACGCGAATGCCGTTTTCCAGCGCTTCCGGGCCCAAATACGTTCCCCACGACCAGGCGGCGATGGCGATATGCACCGATAACGTTCTGGCGGACAATCCCATCGCTTCGGCGCCATAAAAGGCGATCGGGCGGATATACGCGGATGACAGTTTGTTCTGTTTGACGACATCGCGCTGCGCTTGCATGATCGTGGCCTTGTCGTACGGCATTTTCATCATGAAAATATGCGCCGAATTGAACAGGCGGTCGGTATGCTCCTGCAAGCGGAAAATCGCAGCGCCCTGCGCGGTTTCATACGCGCGCAATCCTTCAAAAACACCCAAGCCGTAATGCAGGGTATGGGTTAACACATGTGTATTGGCATCCCGCCAGGGGACCATTTTCCCGTCATACCAGATTACACCGTCGCGGTCAGCCATTGACATTCAGGAACCCCCGATAAAATTTCTAAAAGGCACATATTCTAACGTATTTTTATTGCAGCGATGAAATACAGCAACATGAATGGAGTTCTTTCATGGCATGCGTGCGGCCGCCCGCATCAGCGCCGGTATAAATGCTCGAAATACGCCTCGAATTGCGGACGGACATCGCGGGGATTTTGCACAACAGACTGAATCATCTGGAAAAGCGGATATTTTTGCGTGTTGAATAAGCGGTGCCGGTGGATCATCTTCAGGGTGTGCAGCCCCTCGCCGCAAATGTTGCCGGATTCTTCGCGCGCCAGTTTGCGGCCCAGCTCGTGGTGATGTGAGTGCTCGCTGGTCGCCGTGGTGATCAGATCGCCCAATCCGGCCAAATGATACGGACTATCGATCTGTCCGCCCATCGCTTGCACCATTCGGCTCAGTTCGTGCAAAGCCGCCACGGCCAGAAAACCGCGCACGTTATCGCCGAGTTTCAGTTCATCGGCCATGCCGAATGCCATCGCATACACATTCTTTAAAATCACCGCCCAGCTGATGCCGGCGATGTCAAAAGTATGCTCGATATGCAGCCGGGTGTGATGGAAGCAGGTTTGCATGACATGAAAGGCGGCCGGATCGCGGCTGCCCAGTTGCGCGAATGCGTGACGGCCGGCGCGGATTTCCTCGGAAATCATCGGACCGTACAGCAATGCGTACGGTTGTTGCGGCGGCAGATTTTCCGCGAAGATTTGCGCCGCGGTTTTGCCTGCTTCATCGAGTCCTTTGGCGATGCTGACGCAAAGACAGGTCTTTTTCAGCAGCGGCGCGATTTGCCGGACGACTTCGCCATGCGGATTAACCGGCAGGCAAAGTATCGCAATGTCGGCATGCGCCGCGCCGTCCTGCAAAGCGGCATAGGGATAAGCATTTTGGGGAAATTTTTCCCAGATACTCAGCTTATGCCGGTCTTTGAGCAGAAACTCCATCGCATGGCCCATTTCGCCGTGACCCAGAACGAGAATTTGTAAGGGTAAAGTCATAAAGTTTATACAAATCGTTAATTCATACTGCTAAGGAAACGCTGATTAATTGACTATACGAGCGAATCACTTTGTTGCGCGGTACTCGCATCCGCGCCTATCGTATTGATATGCCTCGGTTGCTGTGTTCCGTGCGCCTCGTGCTTCATCTCGTCCGCCGAATTAATCAGCGTTTCCCTGATAGAGTCTTTAGATGCGACAATTTGCCACATTGCCAAAGGCGGCATTATCACCGAAAATCGGGCGCACCAGCAGGTCAGTATTTTGAAATTGATTTTATTTGAAGATTATATTTTGTAATCAGATGCAATCTATGCTGTTTCTATGGATCGCCTATCAAATGACCGGACGCGAAAGACAAGAACCCACAGTATGGTACTAACCGTTCAACAGCAGACTTCCATTTTGCAGCTCATATTGGCATTGTTTAAAACTGCGCCAGGCGCAATGAATCTGACAATTCTCGGTTCGCAGTTGAACAATGGCCAATCCTTGGCCGATTTAGCGCAATCCTTGGCGCAAAGCGCTTTATTCTTCGACAAGCATTATCCCGCTCAGCTGAGTCACGCTGAATTTGCCGCCTCATTTATCAACGATTTGATTGGTAGCCGCGCATCGGAAAGTAATAAAAATCTGCTGATTGATTTTATCGCGCGCAAGCAGGCCAATAGCGCTTCGCAAGGTGAAATCATCGCGGAGGTGACGGGTGCCTTGTCATCCGTTTCATTCTCGGATGCCAACTGGGGAAAAGCTTCGCGCCATTACAATACTTACAATGTGTCCAGAGTCGTCAATCATTTGTTTGATAATACATTTTCACCGGCCAATAAAGCGGTGGTGGTGGATCACATGCTCACGCAGATATCCGCCGGTAAGACCTTCGGCGATATGGTCGTGTGGGCAATCGATACGGTGGCTGGCGTCGATCGTGACAATGTCGTATGGGGAAATGCGGCAATGCTGTTAAACAACCGCACCGAGGTCGCAAGATACTATTCGATTGACCGGGCCGGCATCGCGATCGATCGTGCGGTTCTGCAAAAAATTCTGGCAAAAGTGACGGTGGATGCCCGCACGATTGTGACCGCCAAGGCGGCAATCGATGATTTGCTCAGTGATGGCGGCGCTTCCTCCGGTCATGCCACTGGGGATTTCCGCTTGGATGAAGTGCTGAAAACGCAAAAACGTACTGCGTCATCCATGCCGCAAGAAAAAACACAGCCGGCCGAACTTATGACTTGATTCCAGGCGCATTTGCCTTGCCGGCATTCAACATAAACCTGAATTATCCCGAAGCTTGTTAATTTTTCCGCGAAGAAAAACATCTTTTCATTCTATTTTTGGTACTATTTGCCAGCGGCATTCAGCTTAATAAAGTTTCTGATCCGTTGTTGAAAGGTAAATAGTCCATGCCCCGCATTGAAGCTGTATTTCAAAATTCGCAAGGTCAATCGTTATCCGGCTTGCTGGAAATCCCGTCCGGCGCGATCAAGTCGTATGCGCTGTTCGCGCATTGTTTTACCTGCTCCAAAGACAATCCGGCGGCGGCGCGGATTGCGCTGGCTTTGGCGGATCGCGGTATCGCGGTATTGCGTTTCGATTTTACCGGTCTCGGCAACAGTCAAGGGGATTTCTCCAATACCAATTTTTCGTCCAACTTGCAGGATTTATTAGCCGCGGCGCGTTATTTGGAGCAGCACTATGCCGCTCCGGCGCTGCTGATCGGGCACAGCCTGGGCGGCGCGGCTGTGCTGGCGGTCGCTCAAGATCTGCCCTCGGTCAAAGCGGTGACCACCATCGGCGCACCGGCGACAGCCGCGCATGTCAAGCATTTGTTCGCCGACTCTTACCGGAAGCTGCAAAGCGAAGAATCGGTGCAAGTCGAATTGGCGGGAAGAAGCTTTAAGATACGGCGCCAATTCATCGACGATTTGGAGCAATACAATTCGGTAGCGCATATCGGTGCGCTCAGAAAAGCATTATTGATAGTTCATTCACCGCTGGACGAGATCGTTTCGATCGACGAAGCGGGGCGAATCTTTGCCGCGGCCAAACATCCGAAAAGCTTTGTATCGCTCGATCAGGCCGATCACTTACTGTCCAATCCGCAGGATTCGCAATATGTGGCGGAGGTTTTATCCGCCTGGGCCAGCCGTTACCTCAGAACCGGTCAGGTTCCGGTCAAAACAGATGGAGTTCAGCGGCCAACCGTTGAACCGGGCAGTGTGATCGTGCGCGAAAGTGATAAAAAATTCACCCGTGAAATTCTGACGCCGCATCACCGGTTGATCAGCGATGAGCCGATTGCGTTGGGTGGCGCCGACCTTGGGCTCAATCCCTACGAATTGTTGCTCGCGGCATTGGGCAGCTGCACTTCGATGACGCTGCGCATGTACGCGAATCACAAAAAAATCGATTTGCAGGATATTCACGTCGAATTGCATCACAGCCGGATTCATGCCGAAGATTGCGGCGGTTGCGAAAAGCAGAAAACGCAGATCGATGTCATGACGCGCAAAATTCAATTGAGCGGCAATCTCAGCGAGCAGCAACGAACCCGCTTGCTGGAAATCGCCAATCAATGTCCGGTGCACAAAACGCTGCAAAGCAAGATTCAAATAGAAACCCGTCTCGTGGACTAGTTTTGCCATGCAACCCGATGATAGCGTAGAAAAATTTCGCATCGACAAATGGCTGTTTGCCGCGCGTTTCTTCAAAACACGGTCATTGGCCGCCGAGGCGATTGAGCGCGGCCGGGTAACTTTGAATGATCAGCGGGTTAAACCAGCCAAAGTGCTTGCGGCCGGAGACAGATTGACCATTCGCATCGGCAATTATCAGTATGATATTGAAGTATTGGGATTATCCAATAAGAGAGGATCCGCGCCGGTGGCTCAGCAGCTGTACCGTGAAACCGGCGAAAGCCGGGAGCGGCGGGAGTTGCTGGCTGCCCGCTTGAAAGCGCAGCCGCAGCCGTTTAACACCAAAGGGCGGCCAACCAAGCGGGACCGGCGCGAGATCGAACGTTTCACATCCAATCACGATGACTATTAAAATCCGGAAAAAATTATGAGCAACGACACTTTCAGCTTAAACAAAGATCAATTGATGCAACAATCGTTTGTACAGATGGATCAACACCTGCAGGGTGCTGATTACACGCAAGCGCAGAAGCTGGCGCTGACTTGCCGGATATTATTTGATAACGGTCACGATTCCGGGTTGGCGGGGCAAATCACCGCACGCGGCGCGCAACCGGGGACTTATTTGACGCAGCGCCTGGGGTTCGGCTTTGACGAGATTTGCGCGAGTAATTTGCTGCTCGTCAACGAAGATTTGCAGGTTCTGCAAGGCGACGGCATGGCCAATCCGGCCAACCGCTTTCATTCCTGGTTGTATCGCGCGCGCCCCGATGTGCAGTGCATTATCCACACGCACGCAGTGCATACCGCCGCGCTTAGCATGCTCGAAACGCCGCTGGAAATTTCGCATATGGACAATTGCGTGCTGTACGATGACGTGGCTTTTTTACCTAAGTGGCCCGGCGTGCCGGTCGGTAACGAAGAAGGCGAATTGATTGCCAAAGCCATCGGCGGCAAGCACG
>JAFEEV010000190.1 GCA_018240935.1 Pseudomonadota bacterium | reverse complement strand
TGCGCTCGATCATGCTGTGTTGAAATCAGACTCAAAATGCTCATTTACATCTTGTAAACTGCGCTTTTTCATCTGATTTCGCCTTGCCTGACCGTCGCTCGCTACCTTTTTCAGAGCTTCCTTAGGTAAACGCTGATTAATTGACGATACGAGCGAATCACTTCGTTGCGCGGTACGCGCATCCTCGCCTATCGTATTGATAGGCCTCGGTTGTTGTGTTCCGTGCGCCTCGTGCTTCATCTCGTTCGCTGAATTAATCAGCTTTTCCTTAGGCCGGTTATCGTGTCATTGCTTTGCGCAAATGAGCGTAATAATTCCCTGCCAGTTAGGGCAACATCATAGCATCAGCCCGGTTGAAAAATGAATACTTGTACTGTTTTATTGGAAATAAGCGGGAAATGCCCGTGAATTATTGTTAATAGCATTAAAAAAATAAGTTAATATACTGCTACGAATAATTAGCATATTATTCAATAATATAAGAATATTATCTAACATGAAGGATAATAAGTGATTGATGATGCATTGAAAAGACGGCTGTATCAGTGCACGGCGCTGCCGAGCTTACCTGCCGTGGCAGTCAAGATAATTGAAATGGCGAACGATCCGGATGCCGATATCGGAACTGTTTGCCAGTATATTTCTTTGGATCCGGTGCTATCGGCGAAATTGTTGCGCACTGCCAACACGCCGCTGTACAAATCCCGCCGGGTGGCGACCAATATCCGGCAAGCGGTCAGTATTCTCGGGACGCATACCGTTCTTGTCATCGCCTTATCTTTTTCGCTGACGCATTCGATGATGAAAAGCAAGCTGCCGGACTCCAGCGCGGCTTTCGACAACACGATTTTCTGGCGCCGCTCCATCGCATCGGCGCTTGCCGCGCGCGCGTTGGGTGAAAAACTTGAACTGAATTACCTGGATGATTTATTTCTGGCGGGATTAATCCAGGAAATCGGTATTCTGGCTTTCTGGGTGATCATGCCGGAAGAATACGGCAAAGTATTTGCATCGACATCGGATCACGATGTACTGCTCAACACCGAACGTGAGGCATTTGGCGCAGGGCACGATGAGTTGGGTTATATGCTGCTGAAAAGGTGGCATATTCCGGATTACATCGCATTATCCTGCATCAATAGCCATGCGCAGCCGGAACCCAAAAATCTGGGACCCACGTTGCAATCGTGTCTGGCAGTTTCCCGTTATCTGGCCGATTATTTTCTTTTTCCCCAGGAAGCGGAAAAAATGACCGCATTGAACGAAGCGGCGCAAAAATGGCTCGGATTCGATGCTCATGCGCTCATTGACGTGATCAAAATCATGGAAATCGGTTTGAAGGCGGTGGAAGATTTGTTCGAAATGAGCATTCACGATTCAGCGGAAGTCGCGGGCATCTTGTCCGAGGCCAAAGAGTTATTGATGATTCACGATCTTTCCAGAATGCGGGATCTGGAAGATAAATCGCAGCGCGATGGCTTGACCGGCGCCTATAATCGCACCTATTTCGACGACACGCTGCGGCGGGAATTCAATCTGGCGCTGCAATACGATTTGCCGCTGACGATTGCGATTATCGATCTCGATCATTTCAAGAACGTCAACGATACTTACGGTCATATCGCGGGAGATTCGTTATTGGCCATGGTGGTAAAAACCGTATTCGATCAAATCCGCCAGGATGATACCCTGAGCCGTTATGGCGGCGAAGAGTTTGCCTTGATTCTGCCGGGCACTTCACTGGCGGCGTCAAGAAATCTCATTGCCCGCTTAAAAGATTCGATAGCGGATATCGCGTATAAATTCGATGGCCGCAATACAATCCGCATCACCGCTTCCATCGGCGTCGCCGGTTATCAGGAAAATGCGGCGTATTTCCGGGAACCGAGAGATTTGATAAAAGCAGCCGACTCGGCGCTCTACGCCGCTAAACATGCGGGGCGGAACCGGGTGATGGAATGGAGCCAGAATGTTTGACATGCGCCGCAGTGACACAAATATTGCATTACAACGATTGATTGTCTTATGAATTTAATCATCCAGGGTTTGGAAATAAACAACAGCGATTTACGCGAGCTGGCAAAGCTATCGCGTGCCGATGGGATTGAGCGTATTACCGGACAAGTCTTCCGCTTGACTCATGCGATTCATTCCGATGCTGTACCCGATTTTTGCGCGCAAGCCGAATTGGATTTTGCTTTTGTCGATGCGGCAACAAAACTTTCCGATTTCAAATTGATCGCCATGGACATGGATTCAACGCTGCTGGCCATAGAATCGATTGACGAGATTGCCGACATGCAGCAGATCAAACCGCAAGTCGCGGCCATCACCTTGCAAACCATGCGCGGCGAGATCAGTTTTGAGGAAAGCCTGACGCGGCGCACGGCTTTGTTGCGTGGCCTGCACCAGGATGCTTTGCAGCAAGTCTACGATGAGCGAGTCAGATTGAGTCCTGGCGCGGAAAGGATGCTGCAACTGGCGAAACGGTCGGGGTTGAAAACGATGGTGATTTCCGGCGGCTTTACCTTTTTTACCGAGCGCATCAAAGCAAAGCTCGAGTTCGATTATGCAATGGCCAATGTGCTGGAAATTGAAGATAACCGCTTAACCGGAAAAGTCGTCGGCGACATCATCGGCCGGCAAGGCAAGGCGCAAGTG
>JAFEEV010000018.1 GCA_018240935.1 Pseudomonadota bacterium | reverse complement strand
GTTCGATTAATTTCATAAACCGGCTAAATCGGGTTTTTACCGATAGATAGGACGAAGAACATGAGCGGTGCGGAAAGATTGATCACGAGAACTGCGCGTTGTCAGCGGAACTTGATTTCCGGCTGAGTACCGATTCGGCCAGCATGAGATCCTGCACCTTGTCGACATCAATGCCGGCGCGGGCGTCGTCCAGCATGACCAGCCGGATGTTGACGCCGGATTTTTCCGACACCGCGGCCAAGCCTTGTTGCGATGTCAGTTGCCCGATCAGATATAAGAATACCGTCTTGAGTCCAAGCACTTTGCCGATTAACCGCCACGGGCGCTTGCGCAAATCTTCGGCTTGCCGCCAGAACCGCACCAAGGCGCGCCCGCGTTGATTGAACGCGTATAAATTGCAGCCGCGGAATCCGCCGTCGCGCAGCCGGATGATGGTGCGTTTGCAACCGGGAAACGCGGCGCTAAGCGCGGTTTCGCTGACGGCCCCCACGGCGGCGTCGCATGGTGTTGTAGCGGCATGCCGTAAAAAATCGCGCACGATGGCGGGCGTAAGTAAAGCGTGATCGGCCGTGGTCACGAGCACCGGCGTATCGGGCGGTATGTGATTGAGGCCGTGCTCCGCGCTGCGGCTGGGCGAATCCAGATTCGGCAGCCAGGTGACTTGACCGGATGCGATGCGTTGCTTTAATTCCGGGCAATGTTCGTGCAACGATTCCGGCGGGCCGCACAGAATAATGGTGGAGATCAGGTCGCAAGCTTGCAGGGTATCCAGCACACGGATGATCATCGGAACACCGGCGACGGGCGCAAAAGCCTTGCAGGCGGCGCCGCTGTGTTGTGTAATCGGATCCTTGCCGGTGCGGTCGGCGGCCAGAACCACTGCGGCGAATTGCTGTGCTGCCGGATTAAGCTCGCCGCTCATAACGTTTTCCCATAAATGCGGTAGCGTTTGTATTGTTCGCTGCCGATGCTGTCAAGGATGCCGCGCATCGCAACGTTATCTTCCAGTATCCAGGACAATTCGACTTCCTTGACGCCGTGCCGGATGCCGATCTGGCGCGGGGTGTCGATAACCAGGCAGGCCAAAGCCAAACCGATCGGCGTACTGTGAAATCGTTTACGCACGCCCATCAGCGGGATGCGGCCGGTGCGGATTTCGCGGTTTCTGACTTTTTTGATCAGTTTGAGCCAACCGAACGGAAACAGGCTGCCGTTGAGTTCGATCAGGATTTCGTTGAGATTGGGCAATCCGACCATGAAGGCCGCCGGTTCACCGTTGACTTCCGCGATTTGAATATATTCATCGGGCAATAACAAGCGCAAGCTGCTGCCCAGCTCGGCAAATTCTTCGCGCGTGAACGGAATGAAGCCCCAATTTTCCGACCAGGCGTCGTTAAAAATATCGCGCAAGATTTCCATTTCCTGATCGAATTGATCGCGCCTCAGGGTGCGCATGGTGATTTGCGGTGAGAAGCGCTTGATCACGGTCTGCATGACGCGCGGTATTTCGAATTCGACGCCGATTTTATACGCCAGTAGATCCTTTGCCGGAAGATAGCCGTGTGCTTCGAGCAAACGGCTGTACCACGGCGCCGAATGCGGCATCATGACGACCGGCGGGGTGTCGAATCCATCGACCAGAATGCCGCATTCCTGATTGATCGACAGATTGAACGGGCCGCTGACGCGGCGGATTCCGCGTGCAGCCAGCCAGGCTTCCGCGTGCAGCAGCAGCGCGCCAAATACTTCGGCGTCGTCGATACATTCCAGCAGACCGAAGTGCCCGCTGTCGGCGCCATGGTGTTGCTGGTGCAAGGAATCGATTTGCGCGCTGATCCGCCCGGCCGGTTGACCATTCTGAAATGCAACCCAGGCTTGCCATTCGCCGTGCTTGAAATAGGGATTGAAGCGGGAAAAATGAAAACGCCGCTCCAGCCGTAACGGCGGCACCCACATCGGGTCGTTTGCATACACGCGCCACGGTACGTCGATAAACCTGCCCATATCGCGGTACGACATGACCGGGCGCACCGTTACCCTGGAATTGACCGGCTTATCGTGTTGAGTCATGGCAGGTTAACGGTATCGGTTTAATGATAAGCGTGTGGAAGAGATTGATAAATTGGTGATAATGACGGTTCTGACCGTGACTGCCGGGAACTTCCTAAAATTCGGTATGTTTCATTAAATTTGCGACCAATTGCTGAAAAACCACCTTGGGATCGGGCTCGTTGGCGGTATTTTGCTCGGCTGCGGCAATCTTTTCGTCGGTGATGGCGCGGCAGAAGTCACGGAAATTGTTCCAATCGGTATTGTACTGGAGCAAATTCTTTTGCGGAATGAATACGCGCAGCACTTCAAAATTTTGATACATTTCCGGCAGCCGGGCAGTGAGGTAATGGTTGATATTCGCAGGCCAGCGTTTATGCTGCGGATACATATCGGCCAGTTCCGTTTCGATGGTGTAGCGGAAATTCTCGATGGCCATGGCGCGGCGCTTGCGGTTGACGATATCGACCATAATGGCCACTACCCCGAGCAGGCCGAATAAAACGAATGGCCATAATGGCACGGTTCCAAAATATGATGAGATTTGATCAAAGCTTTCGTTCAAGATGTTCTCAATTAATGTGTGTTAGAAAAATAGATAGGTTTCAATATTAAGGAAATGCTGATTAATTGACTGCACGAGCGAATCAATTCATTG
>JAFEEV010000189.1 GCA_018240935.1 Pseudomonadota bacterium | reverse complement strand
CGGCCGTGATGCCGGTCAGCGGCGCGGTAAATTTGAGATCGTGGCGGGTTGCTTCCACTGCGGGGCCGCCGAGCAGAATAAATACAAACGAAGGCAAAAATGTAAACAGCGTCGCAACGGATGCACCGCAAATACCTGCCAGAACCAGCAGATCGGATCCGAAAAGCGCCTTGGTCCAGCCGCCGACAAAACCGACAAACGCGACGATCATGATCAGCGGACCCGGTGTCGTCTCGCCCAGTGCCAATCCGTCGATCATTTGCGTTGGATTCAGCCACGCGTAATGTTCGACGCCACCCTGATAAACATACGGTAATACCGCATAAGCGCCGCCGAACGTCATCAGCGCGGCTTTGGTGAAGAACCAGCCCATTTGCGTCAATGTGCCTTCCCAGCCGTACTGCATAGCCAGCAGCGCCATGACCCCGCCCCACATCAGCAGGCCGGTGATCAGCAATAGCAGGAACCGGCTCCACTGGAACCGGGCATGGTCCGGGATGGGGGTGTGATCATCGATCAGAGCCGGGCCGTAAGTATTTTTCGATTTTGCGTGATGCCCGCCTGCTCTGAATTTGTCCGGCATGTAGTGCGAGCCGATGTAACCGGTCAAGCCCGCGATCAGTACGATATAGGGGAAGGGGAGATTGAGCGCAAAGATGGCGACGAATGCGGCGAGCGAAATGGCGCGCAGCCAATTGTTTTTCAACGCTCTCGACCCGATGCGGTAGGCCGCGAAAAGCACAATCGCCGTGACCGCCGGTTTGATGCCGTACAGAATCCCCGCGACAGCGGGAATTTCGCTATACACCAGATAGATCCATGTCAGAACCATCAGGATAATGAGCGACGGCAGCACGAACAGCGCGCCGGCCATAATGCCGCCCCAGGTGCCGTGCATCAACCAGCCGATGTAGGTGGCCAGTTGCTGGGCTTCCGGACCGGGCATCACCATGGTGTAATTCAAGGCGTGCAAGAACCGCTGTTCGGAGATCCAGCGCCGCCTTTCGACCAATTCTTGATGCATCAGGCTGATTTGCCCCGCCGGTCCGCCGAAGCTGATAAAACCGAGTTTCAGCCAATAGAGAAATGCTTCCAGGAAAGATACCGGTTCGGGCCGGTTTAACGTTTGCTGCTCGGCGGATGACATAGCGCTTGTGTGATGAGTACGTTAACCAATGCGAATCATTGTCCGGCGATTTTTTCGGGTAAATTGCTTTCCGCAGCCTGTTGCAGGATTAAATTCCGTTCCTGCTTCGGTAATTTGCCGAGCTTGGTAACCGTATCGAAAAATCGTTCCATATCTTGGTCTTGCTGCTGCAAAATGCCTTGGAATGCCGGTAATAGCTGAGTATAAATCGAAACCGTCGCCAGCAAGGCATTATTTATGGGTTGCGAAAACCACCGGTCGTAACTGCCGAGTTCGTTGTTCTTGGCTTTCAGCAGCGCGAACTCTGCGCGCAACTGATCAAGAATGCGTGCTTTCCCGGCGCGTTTCTCGCTGTCGCTGAGGTCTGACTGGAAGAGCTCTTGCAGTTGCTTGCGATGTTTCAATATCAAGCCGGTGAAGAGCGTTTCTCTTTCCTGCCGCGCAGTTAATAATGCTTGCGCCGGAGCGGCGCCCGTTCTGTTAAACCAGCGTTTAATCCCTTCATGCTCGACTGCGGTGGCGAAGGATTCATTGAAAACCGTGTCATCGGAGACATACATAACCTGATGCGCCAATTCATGGAAGATCAAGCGTGCCAGATCCATTTCCGAGTAGCCGATGAACGTATTCAATACCGGATCGCTGAACCAGCCTAACGTGGAATAGGCGCGGATGCCGCCGACATGCACATCGTAACCTTCATCCCGCAGTTCCGCCGCGTAACGCTCGGCGCTTTCTTGTGAGAAGAAGCCGCGGTAATTGACGCAACCGACCTGCACAAAACACCATTCTTTCAATTGAACGGACAGCTCCGGCGCCGCAAAAACGTTCCATACCACGAAAGGACGCTCCAGATCGGCATAACTGGTATAGCTCAGATTGTCCGGCAGCTTCAATTCGCGGCTGGCAAACTCGCGCAGCTGAACCACCTTGGCGAGCGAGTGTTTCAGTTTCGGATCGGTGTCCGGATTTGCGATTACTTTGCTGATCGGTTGTGCGCGATGGATAACCCGGAAATGTCCATCGACGGCCTGCGCATAATAAGGAACATGAGAGCAGGCGCCGAGCCAGATCATCTGGCTCATGGCAATGGCAAGTTTTATCGTGTGCGGGATTGGTGTTGTCATCTGAGTAGTGAATGTGATTTTTGCTGCATCCTGCGCATCGCCTATTTTGCCCGGCAAAGATCGGCGGTCACAGGCGCCATCAAAGTAACGGATTACTCCGGCTTTGCCCCTTATCTGATTCAATTTTCACCGTTTAATTCCCTGGTTATTTTATACAAATGGCACAAGAGTTCTCTATTTTTATTCCTTAGAGCCGATATAAAAGTGCTGATTCAAAAGGAAAGATACTTTTATGGCAAATTCTAGCGGCAGTTCCAGGGAAATTTACCTCGACATGCGATTTTCTCAGCCCGGGCCACAGTCGTGGGGAAAGCGGGCGCGGTTCTCGAGCTTGGTTTTTTCTTTTCCTCCGCACACTTTATGAAAACCGCGGCGGAGGTTTTTTTGATTTTAGGCGTCACCACTTCGGGGCGGACGTTCCGCCCCAGCGATTGGGCGGAACGTTTATGCGGGGTGCTGGCCGGTTACGACAATGCCGGGCGCTGGGTTTATTCGGATCATGCGCAGCCTGTGATTCATCAAGGACAAATCGGCGTTCGCGTGGAAAAAGTGTTGCATGCAATCAATCCGGTTGCTTACCAATTCATCATGCAGTTCGCCTTCAACTATCAGCTAAAAATCTTACCGGAAGGGGAAGTGGTCTGCCTGGAAGAAGCGATTGAAGCAAAGAAAAATGCTTTACCCGGACGGAAACTGACGTTTGCTGTTTGATGGGATCCAGCACAAAACCGCGTTGCTCTGATTCAATCAGGATTATTCCCGCACTTCGCTTAGAACCTGTTCAAGATCTCGATCAAGGGATGCAGTGCAAGGCAAAATCGAACGAAAAGCGGAGCATGCTTGAAGTATGTGAGCATTTTGAGTTCGATTTTAACGCGGCAATGCGCCTTTCAGTGAGATCTTGGACAGGTTCGTAGGGAAGCTCTGAAAAAGGTAGCGAGCGACGGTCAGGCAAGGCGAAATCAGGTGAAAAAGCGCAGTTTACAAAAGGTAAATGAGCATTTTGAACCTGATTTCAACGCAGCATGCCCGAGCGCAGTAGTTTCTCAGAGCTT
>JAFEEV010000188.1 GCA_018240935.1 Pseudomonadota bacterium | reverse complement strand
GCGATTATTCCCAGGATGTTGAGCACATGATGGACGCTGGCGCCGCCGGTAAGATCCTTATTTAAGGAAGCTCTGAAAAAGGTGGCGAGCGAAGGTCAGGCAAAGCGGAATCAAGCGAAAAAAGTGCGGTTTACCAGGTGCAAATGAGCATTTTGAGTCTGATTTCAACACAGCATGACCGAGCGCAGTAGTTTTCCAGAGTTTCCTTGGCTTCGGATACGGCCGCGGCCTTAGTTGTAAATATAACTTTAACCAGGAGAAAAGCGATGGACTTAACACCGAGAGAGAAAGACAAACTGCAAATTTTCACCGCCGGATTACTGGCTGAACGGCGCAAAGCCCGCGGCTTAAGGCTCAATTACCCGGAAGCGGTTGCACTGATTACCTGCGCCGTATTGGAGGGCGCCAGGGATGGCCGCACGGTGGCGGAGCTGATGGCGGCGGGACAAAGAGTGTTGACGCGCACGGATGTGATGGAAGGCGTACCCGAGATGATTCCGGATATTCAAGTGGAAGCGACATTTCCCGACGGAACCAAGCTGGTCACCGTGCACAATCCGATCATTTAACGAATAAGCAATAGGAGAATGCCATGAGAGTACCCATGATTCCAGGCGAAGTGTTTACCGAACCGGGTGAAATCGAGTTGAACGCCGGTAGAAAAACTAAATCCCTGACCGTTTCCAATGGCGGGGATCGTCCGATCCAGATCGGTTCCCATTTTCATTTTTACGAAGTTAACTCCGCCATGAAATTTGACCGCGACGCAGCGTATGGCATGCGCCTGAATATCATGGCGGGCACGGCCATCCGCTTCGAGCCTGGACAAGAGAGAACCGTCGAGCTGGTCGAGCTTGCGGGTGACCGGGTCGTGTATGGATTCAATCAGAAAGTGATGGGCAAACTGAAATAGTTTGATTTACAACAATTTTGGAGGAGTAAAATAATGAGTGTAAAAATTTCCCGTCAAACTTATGCGGAAATGATGGGGCCGACGACCGGAGACCGTGTCCGTCTAGCCGATACCGAACTTTTCATCGAAATTGAGAGAGACTTCACCACCTATGGCGAGGAAGTAAAATTTGGCGGCGGAAAAGTGATCCGCGACGGCATGGGGCAATCGCAGCGCAATCATGCAGACGTCATGGATACCGTGATCACCAATGCGATCATTGTCGATCATTGGGGAATCGTCAAAGCGGACATCGGCATCAAGAATGGCAAAATCGCCAATATCGGCAAAGCCGGCAATCCCGATATCCAGCCCAATGTAACGATGGCCATCGGTGCGGCGACCGAAATCATCGCCGGTGAAAATATGATTGTGACCGCCGGCGGCGTGGATACGCACATCCACTTCATTTCTCCGCAGCAAGCCGAAGACGCAATGATGAACGGCATTACCACCATGCTGGGCGGCGGCACCGGGCCCGCGGTTGGGACAGCCGCTACCACTTGTACGCCCGGCCCTTGGCACATCCATTCGATGCTGAGAGCCTCCGACGGATTAGTCATGAACACCGGTTTCTTCGGTAAAGGCAATACCAGTTTGCCAACACCGCTTGAAGAGCAAATTCTTGCTGGTGCTTGCGGTATGAAGCTCCATGAAGATTGGGGTACGACTTATGCAGCTATTGATAATTGTTTGGCTGTTGCGGACAAATACGATGTGCAGGTTGCCATTCATACCGACACAATCAACGAAGGCGGTTATCTGGAAAATACCATCGCCGCGATGAAAGACCGCACGATACATACCTTCCATACCGAAGGCGCGGGCGGCGGTCATGCGCCCGACATCATTGCTGTCGTGGGACTCGACAATGTACTGCCGTCATCGACTAATCCAACCCGCCCGTATACCGTCAACACGCTCGACGAGCACTTGGATATGCTGATGGTATGCCATCACTTGCACGCCAATATCGCGGAAGATCTGGCTTTTGCCGAATCGCGCATCCGTAAGGAAACGATTGCCGCCGAGGATATTCTGCACGATATGGGGGCAATTTCGATGATGTCCTCGGATTCGCAAGCGATGGGCCGGATCGGTGAAGTGGTGCTGCGCACCTGGCAGACCGCGCATAAAATGAAAATTCAGCGCGGCACATTGCAGGAAGACAACTCGAGAAACGACAATTTCCGGGTCAAGCGTTACGTTGCCAAATACACGATCAATCCGGCGATTACCCACGGCATCGCGCACGCCATCGGTTCGGTCGAAGTCGGTAAATATGCTGATCTTGTTCTTTGGAGACCAGGATTCTTCGGCGTCAAGCCCTCGATGATCCTGAAAGGCGGCATGATCGCCGCATCGCTGATGGGTGATCCGAATGCATCGATTCCAACACCGCAACCCGTGCATTACCGCTACATGTTCGGCGGATACGGCGGCGGCATTAAAACATCCTGTTTTACATTCGCTTCTCAAGCTGCGCTGAATGCTGGCTTAATTGATCAGTTGAAATTGGATAAAAACCTGATTACGGTTAAGAATACACGTAACCTGCGCAAGAAAGACATGATTCACAACAGCGCCACACCGAAAATGGAAGTCGATCCGGAAACGTATGAAGTGCGCGCGGACGGCCAGTTGCTGACATGCGGCGCGGAAGATGTATTACCAATGGCGCAACGGTATTTTCTATTTTAGGAATACCGGTGGCGGAGCGAATTGTCCACACGGGGAATCCCTGCTATGCGATTCCCAAATTGGAAGTTGCTCCGCCTGCGGATCGCCGTTATTGCGATAACGCAATGACGGTGATCGTCGAAATCACAAACTGACGATAACAACAGATGATTACGCTGAATACAAAAATAGACCGGGCCGAATCGGTGTTTGCGCAACTGGTTCTGCCTTATGAAATGCGCGAAAACAGCCGCCTCAGAACAGCACTCGAATCCGGTGAGGAAGTCGCTATTTTTACCGAGCGCGGCACCGTTTTGCGCAATAACGATTTGCTGAAAAGCGCCGATGGGCGGGTAGTGCAAATCATCGCGGCCCATGAACCGACCTATCGGATTACCTGCCGCACTCCGCACGATTTATTGCGCTGTGCTTTCCATTTGGGCAACCGGCATACGCAAACGCAAGTCGGCGAAGGATTTCTGCGCATTCATGCCGATAGCGTCTTGAAACAAATGCTGGAAGGCTTGGGCGCTACGGTTACCGAGGAGAATGCGCAATTCGAACCGGAATCGGGAGCTTACGGTGGCGGCGGGCACCATCATCATGGCGACGGTCACTATCATGCGCACGGTCCGCTGGCGCCGATTCCGGCCCGGCAGAAGATTCACCGGCCATCCGATTCGCGCTCCTAGCAATGACTTTGCAATCCGCCTTATTGCTTCGTTTGCTCCAGTTGGCGAGCCCGTCGCTGCCGGTGGGCGCGTATACCTATTCGCAAGGTCTGGAGTCGGCAATCGAGAAAGGTATCGTCCATAACGAAAGCTCGGCGCGCGCCTGGATCACGGAATATCTGGCTATCGCTGCCGATTTTGAAGCGCCTGTCGCATGGCGCTTGCTGCAAGCTTTTTCCCGGCGCGATGCGGCGAGCGTCAATCATTGGACCGAGTGCTTCATTGCCGCGCGTGATACCGCTGAATTCCGCGCGGAAACTATTCAAATGGGCTATTCCTTGGCAAAACTCGTCATCGATCTGAATCTTGCGGATGATTCGCTGCGCGCGATCCTGGCCGATCAAGCGGAAATTCCGCTGCCCACGGCGTTCGCCTGCGCGGCGGAAGCGCTTGCGGTACCGCATCAGGCGGCGCTGCTCGGCATGCTGTTCTCGATGGTTGAGAATCAAGTGCTGGTTTGCGTTAAATCGGTTCCGCTCGGTCAGGTCTCGGGGCAAAGCTTGCTGTTTTCCCTGCACGCGGCGATTGAAAAAGCGGCGCTGCGGGCGCAGCAGCTCGATGACGATGAATTATCCAATTGGGCGCCGGGATTGTCGCTGTTGTCCATGCAGCATGAAACGCAATACAGCAGAATTTACCGATCATAATTTTTTGGATAGAACGATATGAATAAACCATCAAATCCCCTGCGAGTCGGCATCGGCGGTCCGGTCGGATCGGGGAAGACGGCATTGTGCGAAGCCTTGAGCAAAAAAATGCGCGACCGCTATGAAATGGCGGTCATCACCAACGATATTTACACCAAGGAGGATATGGAAATTTTATTGCGCGCCAATGCGCTGCCTCCCGAACGTTTGATGGGGGTGGAGACCGGCGGGTGTCCGCATACGGCAATCCGTGAAGACGCTTCCATCAACCTCGAAGCGATTGCCCGCATGACGGCCGATTTCCCCAATCTTGACCTGATTCTGGTTGAATCCGGCGGTGACAATCTCGCCTCGACCTTCAGTCCCGAGCTCTCCGATTTGACGATCTACGTGATCGACGTCGCTGCCGGTGAAAAAATACCCCGCAAGGGCGGCCCGGCATCACGCGCTCGGCGCTCCTGGTGATCAATAAAACGGACCTGGCGCCGTACGTCGGCGCGAATCTGGACGTCATGGCGCGCGACGCCAAAAAAATGCGCGGCGACCGGCCGTTTGTTTTCACCAATCTGCATACCGGCGAAGGCGTGGATCAGATCGTCGATTTCATTGTAAAACAAGGATTGCTGGAAGAAGTCAAGCAACAGGCCAGCGGATGAATTTTGCCGCGGCTGTTTTTCCATAAGGAAGCACTGATTAATTGGACGAACGAGATGAAGCACGAGGCGCACGGAACACAGCAACCGAGATCTATCAATAAGATAAGCGAGGGAGCGAGTACCGGGCAACGAAGAGATTCGCTCGTGTAGTCAATTAATCAGCGTTTCCATAAAAAACTTAGGAGCTCATCATCATGGATTGGTCACTTTCAATCGACAAAGCGATACCCAGGCCCTTGCGCGTCATTTTCAGAGGTGTCGGGCAGGTATTTTTCTGTTGCAACGCCGTTACCGGTCTGATTTTTTTAATCGCATTGTACGTCGGCGGAATTACTGCCGGACTTGCCGCGACCGTGGGCGTTGTGAGCAGCACAATCGCGGCTTATGTGCTGGGATTCTCGGAGGACGATATCGATGCCGGATTGTATGGGTTTAATGGCACCCTGGTCGGCCCCTGTTTGTTTTTATTTCTGGAACATACGCCGCAGCTCTGGCTCTATGTGGTGCTCGCATCGGTATTGTCAACCGTGGTGCTGGCCGCTTTGATGCGAATTCTGCAACCCTATAACATCCCGGCTTCCACTTCACCGTTTGTTCTGACATGCTGGATGTTCATGGTGGCAGTCTATTCCTTCGATGGATTCTCCCGCGGCCCGGTATTGCCCGCACCGGCAATTCCTGCTGATATTGCAGCCGCTTCGGTGGTCACGACGGAATTTGCAACCTTGTCAAAAGATGCGATTGAAGCTTGGTATACCGCAATCACCAAAGGCATCGGCGAAGTCATGTTTGCCGATAGCGTCATCGTCGGTATTTTATTCCTAACCGGTATTGCGATCACTTCCATGCGTGGCGCTGTCATGGCGCTATTGGGCGCGATCGTTGGCGTTGCTGTGCCGGTACTGCTCGGCGCCGACAAAACGCTTATCACTATGGGATTGTATGCATTCAATCCGGTGCTGACGATGATGGCGGTCGGCTGGGTGTTTCTCAAACCAACCGCGGGCAGCGCATTGCTGGCCTTGCTGGCGGGAATTCTGACCATTATTTGTCAGGCGGGTTTGGCGAATTTTCTGGCGCCGATCGGTTTGCCGACGCTGACTTTCCCGTTTGTTCTGGTCATGTGGATGTTTTTATTTGCTGCCGGGAAATCCAAATACTGGGGCAATGCTTCTTAGCGCAGCGCTGATTAACTGACGGCACGAGCGGCCGCCTAGCAAGGTGGAATTGAGATCAATCGACATTGCCCGGCCCGGCATGATAAAAGCCCTGTCTTGACGGCAGGGCTTTTTGCTGAGAGCCGCCGCGGACGGTCAAGTCAGGGGGCTGCTGTGCGTATGGGGAACGGCGGAGTGCGCATGTGTTTCCTGAGAAAGTTCGATCGGTACGATATGCAGTTTGCCGTGACGCACGCCGTTGGTGGCGATGAGTTGATTAGCGAAGTGCCTGACATCCTGAACGGTACCGCGCAGGATAGTGACTTCGAGACAATTTTCGTGATCCAAATGCACATGCATGCTCGATAGAGTCAGGTCATGGTGCTGGTGATGCGCCGAGGTCACCTGACCGGCCAAATCCCGCTCATGGTGATTGTAGATATAACTCAACGCAGCAATACAAAAGCCTTTGTTGTCTTTTTGCAGCCGGG
>JAFEEV010000187.1 GCA_018240935.1 Pseudomonadota bacterium | reverse complement strand
GGTAGCGAGCGACGGTCAGGCAAGGCGAAATCAGATGAAAAAGCGCAGTTTACAAGATGTAAATGAGCATTTTGAGTCTGATTTCAACGCAGCTTGATCGAGCGCAGTAGTTTTTCAGAGTTTCCTTAAGCGAATAGCAGGCGAAAACATTAAGTAATACTGTTATACCGGCATCGCTATGTAATGCAGCTTCGGTGAGATTATTGACCGGTTGCTTCCATGATGCGCTCTACCGCCCCCCCTGCCAACAATCCGATAAAGCCGCCAGAACTCATGGCGCAGCAATGTTCAGAGCAGATTCATTCATGGGTGCCTTTTGTTTACAGTATTCGCTTAAATACTGTAAACAGCAGCACTAATAATTCTCTACATCTTAACTATTTCAATTGAGCTGCTTGAGCGTTAATTGCAACCCCTGATTGTAATGATCCATAGCGAGCTCATGCTTGCCCAATTTCTCGTTCAATTGCGCTAATGCAAAATGCGCTTTTTGTCCAGGTTGAACCGATAAGCTTGCTTCCAAATAATTTTGCGCTTTACCCCAAAGCTCGCAATACGTGCAGAGCTTACCCAAGGTCAGCAGCAAATGCGCGTTATTCGGTTGTGATCGCAGCCAAACTTCGGCGCATTCGATTTGTCTGCTGACGTGATAATCCAAACACTCCGAATACAGTTCGATTAATTCGTCGTCCCAGCTAAACGGCACACTCGATTCGATAATCTTATTGGCCATATTGCAATTACCCAGGGAGATGTAGGCGCGTGCGGCGGCAGCGGAAAGCTTGCTATCCATTTTATCCAGCGGTGATATTTGCTGCCAATATTGATTCAAAGATTGTAAATCGGTAGCCTTGCTTTTGATGTTTTTTATTTGCGCATCGTGTTTTATTTTTTTTATAAGAGCCTTATTCACTGATTGACGTTTTGCCAATATGCCGGCCAATTCAAGAACCGCATCCCAATTCCCTGCTTGCTGCTGCGCTTCCAGCTCTAATTGCAGCACGGCAGTGGATTGCAAACCACCTTCTGCGTATAACGAATGTAATATATTGAGCGCTTCTTGATGATTTTCATTTTTCAACAGGAATTCGGTTTTTGCAGCCAAACATAGCGATTTCTCATCCGGTGCTTCGGTAAGCGCGGTATTGATATATTGATCGCGCGCTGCAACTTCATCAAGCATTTGTGCCGAGCGGGCCGCAATGACAGCACTAATTGCTTTGGCTGTTGAAGATTCGGCTAGCTTTAATGCAACTGCTGTATTCCTTTGTGATTTGACATAGTCGCCTTCCAAGTACGCTTTTAACCCGGATAAGAGCATTTCATCCGTTTTTTTATGGCGATGCCGTTGACTAAAACCAAAAATTCCCAGGATAAACCGGACCAGAATATAAAAAATAAAGAAAGCGACAACCGCACCAATGATGAATTGATCCAGGGGTAATTCCAATTGGTAAGGCGGCATTTCTATCAGAGCGCGCCCTGTTGTGTTTTTGGCAGCCAGGGTGACAGCTACAGCAGCAGCAAATAGCGCCAATAGCCAGAGTATCAGTTTCATATATTCTCCTTCATTGCAGTAGAGACGTCATTGTTAATATATTGAATCGCGATTGCAAAACATGTACATCCAGTCAGTTGTACTGCCTTCCGGTTGTCTGAAAGTATGTTTGCAGCCCCTTCAACAAGCCTTCATCACCCGCGGAAGGCGCTTTTATGATTTTTTCCAGCCCTAATTCTCTGGCGGTCTGAGCAATTCGTTCGTGAACTGTGAAAACCGGGGTCAATTTCAGCAATTGTTGGCCAAGCATGCCTATTATGTCAAATAAATTATGCAGCCCTTCGCTACTCGTGATGATTACGGCATGGATTTTGCCGTGCGACCAATCGGCGAGTAATGGCGCTGTATCGAAATCGGGTTTGCGGCGTTGATAACATTCGGCATATTCAACCCGTGCGCCGCGTTGTGCGAGTGTGTCGCCCAATAGCTGCCTGCCGCCGTTGCCGCGGAAGATGACGACCCGTTGACCGGTCATGTGTTGCAGTGCTGCTTGCTTGAGTAACGCTTCACTATCGGAATTACCATCCGGAATGAGCACCTCATCGATGCCGTATTGTTTCAAGGTATCCGCGCTACCCTTGCCGACAGTGGCAATCCTGAGATGCGCGGGCCATGCGCGCTGCTGGATGATCAACGGCATGCTTTTATTGACGGCGTTCGGACTGACAAAAATCGCCCAGTCGAACTCATCCAGGCGATTGATGAGATTCTTGAGTGGCTCCAAATCGGGAACATCGGCAATTTCCAGCACGGGAAGTAAAATCGGATTACCGCCCAGAGCGCGAATTTGCTCCGCCAGAAAAACGGATTGATGCACCGGACGGGTAACCACGATATTGAGGCCGGTAAGTTGTGTGCTGGCAGGCAATGTTATTTCCAGCCTTCTGCCGGGACCAAGGCCGCCAAGATTTCACCGGCGCCTTTATGAATCAGCTTTTGCGCCAGTTGCTGCCCCATCGCAATGCCATTTTCCGGTGTGCCGCTCAGTGCATCGCTTACCATACGGCTGCCATCGGGCTGCGCCACGAATCCGCGCAATTGCAGCGAACCGTTGATAATTTCGCCAAATGCGCCCAGCGGCACTTGGCAACTGCCGCCCAATACACGGCTCATGGCGCGTTCGGCTTCGACGCAATAGGCAGTTTCCGGGTGATGCAATGGTTGCATCAATTCAACCAAGTCGGTGCGATCCGCCCGGCATTCGATTCCCAGGGCGCCTTGCCCTACCGCGGGCAAGCTTTGTTCGGGATTCAGCAATGCGGTGATGCGATCGGATAATCCAAGCCGTTTTAAACCGGCTGCTGCCAGAATGATCGCGGCATACTGACCTTCATCGAGTTTGCGCAACCGGGTTTGCACATTGCCGCGCAAGGGTTGCACTTGAAGATGCGGGAACTGCGCGCGCAATTGGCTTTCACGCCGCAAGCTTGAAGTGCCGACGACGCTGCCTTCAGGCAGTGCATCAAGGCTGCCATAATGATTGGAAACGAAAGCATCGCGGGGATCTTCCCGTTCCGTTATGGCCGCCAGCTTAAAGCCTTCCGGCACATTCATCGGCATGTCCTTCATCGAGTGCACGGCAATGTCAGCGCGCCCGTCTTCCAATGCTTGCTCGAGTTCCTTGATGAACAATCCTTTTCCGCCGATCTTTGCTAAAGACTGATCCAAAATTTGATCGCCGCGCGTTGTCATGCCGAGTATGCTGATTTCAGTTTGCGGGTATAATTCGCGCAAACATTTCTGGATGAACTGCGCTTGCCACATCGCGAGTAAACTCTCCCGGGATGCGATGACGATTTTCTGTGGAGATAAAAGTGAATTGGGCATTAATAGTATAAAATGAAAAAATTACAAAAAAATTTGCATGACAATCATTTTAGCATGGCCGATAGTGACTTGGCTTATTGCCGGTACATGCTGGATTCATTTTTAATCGTGGGTATGTAATGCGATGAGCGCAGCTGATTCAGGGAATAACAGTAACAATAATAAATTAGTCAGTGATAAGGACTCGCCGTTACGCGAAGATATTCGTTTTCTAGGGCGTTTGCTGGGAGACACGTTACGCGAACAAGATGGCGATAGCGCTTTCGAGCTGGTCGAGAATATACGTCAAACCGCGATTCGTTTTCATCGCGATCAGGACCTCAAGGCGCGCGAGGAATTGGATGCGATACTCAACCGCTTGAGCGATAAGGATTCGTTGTCTGTTGTGCGCGGCTTCAGCTATTTTTCACTGCTGTCCAATATCGCGGAAGATGTGCATCACAACCGGCGGCGGCGTGCGCATTTGCGCGCCGGGTCTTCACCGCAGGAAGGCAGCGTGACGCTGGCGCTGGAACGTGTCCTGGCGAACGGAAACGAACGCGCCGTTCTGGCGGAATTTTTTAACAAAGCCTTGGTTTCACCTGTGCTCACGGCGCATCCGACGGAAGTGCAGCGCCGCAGCATACTGGATTGCCAGCTGGCGATCGAGCGTCTGCTGAAAGAGCGTGCGCTCACCGAATTGACACCGAACGAATTGCGTCACAACGAAGAAGGACTGCGGGCCACCATTCAAATTTTATGGCAAACGCGCATGCTGCGGCCAAGCCGCTTGTCGGTCTATGATGAAATTGAAAACGGGCTGGCTTATTACAGTTACACGTTTTTGAGTGAAATTCCCTACATTTACGCAAAAATAGAAGATTTACTCGAGCGCCGTCTAGTACATGATATTCCGCCGGTGACTTCGTTTTTACGTATCGGCAGCTGGATCGGCGGCGATCGCGACGGCAATCCGTTTGTCACGCACGACGTCATGCTGCGCGCGGTGGAGCGCCAATCGTCGGTAGCATTGGATTTTTATATCGATGCTGCGCAAAAAATCGGCCGTTCCATGAGTTTGACCGAACAAATCGTGCAAGTCAGCGATGAAGTTAAGCAATTGACCGCAACCGCGCCGGATATCGCTAACCGGTCGGATGAGCCGTACCGGCGGATTTTTCTCAGCATTGCCGCGCGCTTGGTTGCAACCGCGCATCAATTGGGTCATCAGGTCACGCAATACACACCGGCCGAAACCAGAACGCCTTATTCCAGCAGCGCTGAATTTTTGCGTGATCTCAATACTATCATTGACTCGCTGAAGCAGCATAAATCCTCCTGGATTGCGCGCGGTGCGGTACGCAATTTACGCCGCGCTGTGGATGTATTCGGTTTTCATCTGGCTCCGCTGGATATGCGCCAGCATAGCAAAATCCATGAACAGGTCGTCCGCGAACTATTCGAACGCAACACCAAGCGTAAAGATTACCTGCAATTGAGCGAAGAAGAACGTATCGATTGGCTGCTGGCGGAAATCAGCCAGCCGTGCCTTGTACTGACTTCATTCACCGATTTCTCAGATCTGGCGCAATCCGAATTGCGCATTCTGCAATGTGCGACTGAAATTCATCGCCGCTTCGGCCGCGCCGCGATGACGAATTACATCATATCGATGACGACCGGTATCATTAATGTGCTGGAAGTGGCCTTTCTGTTACAGCAAGTCGGATTGCTGCAAGCCGGGGAAAATCCGCAACTGCACCTCAATATCATTCCATTATTTGAAACCATTTCCGATTTGCGCAGTTGCAGCGCCATTATGGATCAGCTGTTTTCCCTGCCGTATTATCGCAAGCTGCTGGATTCGCGCGGCAATGTGCAGGAAGTGATGCTCGGTTATTCGGATAGCAACAAGGACGGCGGTTTTATCACGTCAAATTGGGAAATTTATAAAGCCGAAATCGAGCTCACCAAGGTTTTCGCCAAGCACAAAGTTGAGTTGCGCCTGTTTCACGGCCGTGGCGGCACCGTGGGCCGGGGCGGCGGCCCCAGCTATCAAAGTATCTTGGCGCAACCGCCGGGTAGCGTGAATGGTCAAATCCGCGTGACCGAGCAGGGCGAGGTGATCAGCAGTAAATATGCCGAACCCGAAATTGGCCGCCGCAACCTTGAAACACTGGTGGCGGCGACCATGGAGGCGACGCTGCTCAGTCATGATTCGCTGGGCGTGAATGCCGGCCGCTATTACCGCGCGATGGAGCAACTGGCATCCGCTTCTTTTGCGGCTTACCGTGACCTGGTGTATGAAACGCCGGGATTCAAACAATTCTTTCTGGAATCGACGCCGATCCGCGAAATGGCCGGGTTGCATATCGGCAGCAGACCGCCTTCGCGCAAAAATTCCGACTCGATTGAAGATCTGCGTGCAATTCCTTGGGTGTTCAGCTGGAGTTTAAGCCGGATGATGCTTCCCGGGTGGTATGGCTTCGGGCATGCGGTGGAAGCCTTTGTCAAGCATGAAGAACAGAATGGGCACGGACTGGCGCTGTTGCAGGAGATGTACCGGGAGTGGCCCTTCATGCAGACATTATTGTCGAATATGGATATGGTGCTGGCTAAGACCGATATGGGCATCGCGTCACGTTACGCCGAGCTGGTCGAGGATGTAGCATTGCGGGAGCAGATTTTCAGGCGCATTCAAGAAGAGCGCGCGCGCAGCGAGAAATGGCTGTTCGCCGTGACCGGCCATACCGAATTGTTGCAGGATAATCCGACATTGGCGCGCAGCATTCGCAATAGAACACCGTATATCGACCCGCTCAACCACTTGCAGGTGGAATTGCTGCGCCGCTACCGTTCGGGGGAAGATAGCGAAGAGGTCAAGCGCTCGATTCACCTGACCATCAACGGGGTAACGGCCGGTTTGCGCAATAGCGGCTGATCTTGTATGAATTTTTCTTTTTTATGCTGAGTGAACGCGGTGCGGGAGGTATCGGGGTGCAAATAAAGCGATTCATTTTTATTGTGCTGGTTGGTTTTTATGCTCAATGGGCCTGGGCCACATTGCCGATCCAGACCTGGCAAACCGCTTCCGGCGCGCGTGTATATTTTGTTGAAAACCATGACCTGCCGATATTGGATGTCAGTGTCGAATTCGCCGCCGGCAGCGGCATGGATACCGCCGGTAAATCCGGTTGCGCCAGTCTGGTGCAACATGTGCTGAATCTTGGCGCGGGCGGGTTGTCGGAAGATCAGATCGCCACTGCGCTGGCCGACGTCGGCGCGCAACTGAAAAGCCATTTCGACCGCGATCGCGCCGGTATTGCCTTACGCACCTTAAGCAGCGAGCGGGAACGCAAGCAAGCACTGGATATTTTGGCGCGCGTTATTCAGCAGCCGGAATTTCCGCACGATATCGTGTTGCGGGAAAAAGCAAGAACCGCCGCCAGTATCAAGGAATCCAGCACGAAACCGGATTACATCGGCGAACGCGAACTGATGAAAATGCTGTACGGCTCTCATCCCTACGGACTCAATGAAATGGGTGAAATCGACACGTTGAACCGGCTGCAGCGGGAAGATCTGGTGGCATTTTATCGCGCTTATTATGTCGCCAAGAACGCGGTGATCGCGATCATGGGTGATGTCACCCGGTCTGAAGCGGCCGCAATTGCCGAGCAATTAACGGAGAAATTATCCGCCGGCGGATCGAGCACGGAAATACCGCCGGTATCGATACCGGCGGCAGGAATCAAAAGAATTCCTCATCCGGCAACGCAAAGCCACATTCAAATGGCCTATCCGGGATTGCGGCGCAGCGATCCGGATTATTTTCCGCTGCTGGTCGGTAATCACATCCTGGGCGGCGGCGGATTTGTTTCACGCTTGATGGAAGCAATCCGCCAGCAGCGCGGTTTGGCTTACAGCGTGTACAGTTTCTTTTCCCCTTATAAAGAGCAGGGACCGTTCCAAATCGGCTTGCAAACCAAAAAGGAACAATCGGAAGAAGCCTTGGCCTTAACGAACAAAGTGCTGAAGGAATTTGTCGCCGATGGCCCGACGGAGGAAGAATTGAAGGCGGCAAAGCAAAATATCATCGGCGGTTTTCCGCTGCGCATCGATAGCAACAGCAAGATATTGGGTTTTTTATCCATCATCGGTTTTTATCGTTTACCGCTGACTTATTTAACGGATTATCTGGAAGCCGTCGAAGCGGTTACCACCGAGCAGATCCGTCAGGCATTCCAGCGGCGAATCCAGCCTGACGGCATGGTGACGGTGATCGTGGGCGCGATTGAATAGCGTTTGCGCCGATGGTGTCAACCCGCGGAAAAGTTCGTATCATCGGCGGCCAATGGCGCAGCCGCTTGCTGGCATTTCCGCAACATCCTGATTTAAGACCTACGGCCGATCGAATCCGTGAAACGCTGTTTAATTGGCTGGGGCAGGATTTAAGCGGTATGCGCTGTCTCGATCTATTTGCCGGAAGCGGCGCATTGGGCTTCGAAGCCGCATCCCGCGGCGCAGCATTAGCGGTGATGGTCGATGAGGACGCTGCAATCTATCGCATGTTGAGGGAAAATAAGGAAAAATTACAGGCGGCTCAGGTTGAGCTGGTGATGATGAATGCAATGATTTTTTTGAAGTCGGATACGCGGAAATTCGATGCCGTTTTTCTCGATCCCCCTTATCGCCTGGGGTTGTTGCCGGAATTGCTGACCTTATTGCCCGATCATCTTACAATAGGCGGGCTGGTTTACACCGAAACCCAAGGCCATTGGACTCCGGATTCGCCGTGGCATGTACGGCGCAAGGCAAAAGCCGGCACCGTGCATTATCAGCTTCTGGAGTTGGCGTCGCATGGATAAAGCGATTTATCCCGGCACCTTCGATCCGATAACCCGCGGGCATGAAGATCTTGTGCGGCGCGCCGCGCGCTTATTCGATCAAGTGGTGGTGGCGGTCGCCGTGAGCAGCAGCAAGAAACCGTTTTTCACCCTGGAAGAACGCGTGGAAATGGCGCAAGAAGTCTTGTCCGGCTGTTCCAATGTTAAAATAATGCCCTTTTCCGGTTTGCTGATGCATTTTTTGCAGCAGCAGAATGCGCGCATCATTTTGCGTGGCCTGCGCGCTGCATCCGACTTTGAATACGAATTCCAGATGGCGGGAATGAATCGCGGCTTGTATCCCGATGTCGAAACTTTGTTCATGACGCCGTCCGAGCAATACATGTTCATTTCGGCCACCATGGTGCGCGAGATTGCTTCGCTCGGCGGGAACGCCGATACCTTTGTGCATCCCTTGGTTGCGAAGAAGCTGCGCGAAAAAATAGTTAGCTAGATACGAGAATTCAAATGGCATTAATCATTACCGACGAATGTATCAATTGCGATGTTTGTGAACCTGAGTGCCCTAACGGCGCGATTTCCCAGGGTGAGGAAATTTACCAGATCGATCCGGCGCTGTGCACCGAATGCGTCGGGCACTACAATGAGCCGCAATGTGTCGAGGTGTGTCCGGTTGATTGCATCAAAGTCAATCCCGATAAGATTGAAAGTAAAGAACAATTGCAAGCAAAATATCAAGCGCTTATTGCTGCAAAATCAAAATAAAACATCCGGCGGATCTGCCTGCCGATGACTCCGCTCGACGAAATCCACTAGTTTTTCCCGCTTTATCGCCGCTATCATCCGGTCTCATTTGGATTATCTTAGGATCTTGCTTAACTTCCTGAGATTCCTTTTCATTTCATCATAACAGAGACATCCATGGATGATCCGCGCACGATAGTTGCCAATGTTCGTTCAATCTTTTCCTTACCCGATGTGGTTATTCGCGTTAATGATTTAATTGATTCCGGAGAGGCGACCAATACCGAACTGGAGCAAGTCATTTCGAGCGATCCGGCGCTCACAGCAAAGTTGTTGAAGTTTGCCAACAGCACCTATTTCGGTTTTTCCGGGAAAGTGGAAACCGTTCTTAAAGCGATTTCGATCATCGGACACACGGAGCTGCGAAATCTTGTGCTTGCCTCATCCGTGACTTCGACATTCAAAGATATTCCACCCGAGCTGGTCGATATGGATATATTTTGGAATCACAGCATTACGTGCGGAGTCACTGCGCGTCTGCTGGCCTCCAGTGTCGGCAGCCGGGAGCGGTTCTTTATCGCCGGGTTATTGCATGGCGTAGGCAGATTGATTCTCTTCAGCCAATATCCCAAGGAATCAGCAAAAGTATTAAGTTACATGAACCAAGGCGAGGATGCGGCACTCCAGGCGGAACACAAGATCTTTGGTTTTACCTATGCGCAACTGGGTGCAGAACTGCTGCGGCAATGGAAGCTGCCGCCCAATATCTGGAAGATGGTGGAATATCAATTGAATCCGTTGCAGGAGAAAGAATTCCAGTATGACGCCAGCACGCTGTGCGCGGCCGTGAATATTGCCAACTATATCCAGCCTTGTACCCATCTGCGAATCAATCATGAAGAAAAAATATCTGATCGCGCGCTGCAAACCTGGTGTTTTCTGGGGTTATCGGCCGAGATTGTCGAGTCGGTAATGACTGTGGCGAAACTGCAAGTCATAGAAGTGTTCAATGCAATACGCTAACCGAAAGATTCGTATCGACTCCACAAAATAATATTTCATTTACAGCAACTTGTGATTAAAAAGCCAGAACTCAAGTTGACTTGATTCGAGACGATAAACAACAGTCAGCAAGCTTGCGAGAAGAGATAGGAGTAAGGGGATGGAAGTTTATCTCGGCCGGTTACCGATCCTTGATAACAAACAAAATTTGGTTGCCTATGAGCTGTTATTCCGCTCCGATCAGCACAATGTCGTCACGATAACCGATAATTCCGCAGCTTCCGCGAATGTCATCATCGACACTTACGGACAATTAGGCATAGAAAATGTCATTGGTAAGCGGCGCGGTTTTATTAAGGTCGATGCCAAGCTATTACTGAATGATGCCATTTGCATGCTGCCCAAAAAGCATGTCGTTCTGGAGATTTTAAGAAGTGTGGAAATTAATGAAGAGATCATTCAGCGCTGCTCTTTCCTGAAGCAAAAAGGTTATCAATTAGCGCTGTCCAATGTTACCCACCTGGATGCGCGCTTTGAGCGCATCATGCCGCTCATCAATGTGGTCAAGATCAATATCACGGCAGTAAGACAGTCCGATTTGCTCAGTTTGATCAGGCAATTAAGGCGCTGGCCGGTGCTGCTGCTGGCGGAAAAGGTTGAAAGCCCGGAAGTCGCTAGAAACTGCATCGCACTGAATTTTCAAATGCTGCAAGGATTTTATTTTGCCAAACCGGAAATCATTGCGGGAAAACGGATCGATCCGTCCAAGTTATCGTTACTGAAGCTTTTGCTGCTGGTGGTGAAAGACAGTGAAGTAAGCGACATTGAGAATGAACTCAAATATCAGCCCGGCTTGAGTTATAACCTGCTGCGCATGGTGAATTCGGCGGCCAGCGGCTTGCCCAGCACGATTAACTCGATTAAGCGGGCCATCATGATCATCGGCCGGAAGCAATTGCAACGCTGGGTGCAAATTTTGCTCTATGCCGCCAAACAAAGGGAAGGCGGCTCATCCGATGCGCTAATGCTAACCGCGACCGTGCGGGGAAAATTGCTCGAGTCGATCGCAATGGCCGATCGCCCGCATGATAAAAATCATCAGGATCGCGCGTTTATGGTCGGCGTGCTGTCGCTGCTGGACACGTTGCTGGGAATAGCAATGTCCGAGCTTGTCGGTACGCTCAGCATACAAAAAGACATGAGCGAAGCGCTGCTGACCCGCCGCGGTCCTCTCGGGTATCAACTCGCATTGATCGAAGCGTATGAGAAAGGGGAAACGGAAATAGTGTCATCGATGCTTGCCGAGTTGGGTTTCCTCACTATGCAAAAATTCACCCAATTGGAACTGGAAGCCGCAGCCTGGGCCAATCGAATCACCGAAGCTGTCAATCAGACCGCATAAAAACGGATACTGCGAAAACCCAAGTGTTTAAGCCGGCCTTATTCAATTTTTGCTTGACCGTGTCCGTTAACAAACGGGTTGATTCAGGTTCCGGCCGTTACGATCGATTAGTTTCTCACGTCGTTTTTTGCACTGTTTACACTGTCCTATGAGGAAGTCGCAATGAATATAGTAGAGCTGCTTGCATTCGTGGTTAAAAATAGCGCCTCGGATTTACACCTCTCAGCCGGGATGCCGCCGATGATCCGGGTGCACGGAGAGATCCGGCGCATCAACTTGCCGGAGATGGATCATAAGGAAGTGCATGCGATGATATACGACATCATGAACGACAGTCAGCGCAAATTTTACGAAGAGCATCTGGAATGCGACTTCTCCTTTGCCGTTCCCAATCTCGCGCGTTTCCGCGTCAATGCCTTTAATACGCAACGCGGCGCGGCCGCAGTGATGCGGACGATCCCATCCAGAGTGTTGAGCCTGGAGGATCTCAAAGCGCCCAAGATTTTTGCCGAAATCGCCAAACAGCCGCGCGGTGTCGTTTTGGTGACGGGCCCCACCGGTTCGGGCAAATCGACCACGCTGGCAGCCATGATCAACGACATCAACGAGAACGAATACGGCCACATTCTGACGCTCGAAGATCCGATCGAGTTTGTGCATGAGAGCAAGAAGTGCCTGATCAACCAGCGCGAAGTCGGCAGGGACACGCTGAGTTTCTCCAATGCATTGCGTTCGGCATTGCGTGAAGACCCGGACATTATTCTGGTCGGTGAATTGCGTGATTTGGAAACCATACGGCTGGCGATGACGGCGGCTGAAACCGGGCATTTGGTCTTCGGCACGTTGCATACCAGTTCCGCCGCCAAGACGATCGATCGTGTCATCGATGTATTTCCAGCCGAAGAAAAGGAAATGATTCGCGCGATGCTGTCCGAATCGTTACGTGCAGTCATTTCCCAGGCATTGCTGCGCACCAAGGACGGCAAAGGCCGCGTGGCGGCGCACGAAATCATGATCGGCACCCCGGCGATCCGCAATCTGATCCGCGAAGGCAAAGTCGCGCAAATGTATTCGGCGATTCAGACCGGCCAGAATGCCGGCATGCAGACATTGGATCAGAATCTGTCCGATCTGGTGAAGCGCGGAGCGATCTCAATGGCCGAAGCCAGAACGCAAGCGATGAATAAAGATAATTTCAGGGGCTAACCGGCCGATGCACAAGACCACAATTCCAGGAGTATGCGATGGATAAAGAACAAGCAACGAAATTCATGTCGGATCTGCTGCGCTTGATGCTCAGTAAAAAAGCTTCCGATTTGTTTATTACCGCCGGTTTTCCACCGGCGATGAAAATCGATGGAAAAATGACGCCGGTGTCGCAACAATCCTTGAATACGCAGCACACCGAAATGCTCGCCCGGGCGATTATGAATGAGAAACAGGCGACTGAATTTGAAGCGAGCCAGGAATGCAATTTCGCGATCAATCCGGCCGGAATCGGACGTTTCCGCGTCAATGCCTTTGTCCAGCAGCAGCGCGTCGGCATGGTGCTGCGGACGATTACCACCAAGATTCCCGAATTCGACGATTTGGGTCTGCCGCAAATACTCAAAGATGTCGTCATGAGCAAACGCGGTCTGGTGATTTTCGTCGGCGGCACCGGCTCGGGAAAATCCACATCCATGGCGGCTCTGATCGGCCATCGCAATAAAAACAGCTACGGTCACATCATCACCATCGAAGATCCGGTCGAATATGTGCATGAGCATATCAACTGCGTCATCACGCAACGCGAAGTCGGCGTCGATACCGAATCGTGGGAAGCAGCGTTGAAAAATACCTTGCGGCAGGCGCCCGATGTCATTCTGATCGGCGAGATCCGCGACCGCGAAACCATGGAACACGCGATTGCCTTCGCCGAAACCGGCCACTTGTGCATGGGCACATTGCACGCCAACAGCGCCAACCAGGCGCTCGACCGCATCATCAACTTCTTCCCCGAAGAACGCCGGGCGCAATTATTGATGGATTTATCGCTGAATTTGCGCTCGGTAGTCGCGCAGCGACTGATACCGGCCAAGGACGGCAAAGGCCGGGTCGCCGCCATCGAAGTCATGCTCAATTCGCCGCTGATCGCAGACCTGGTTTTTAAAGGGCACGTGCATGAAATCAAGGACATCATGAAAAAATCCAAGGAATTGGGCATGCAAACGTTCGACATGGCGTTATTCGAACTGTACGAAGCCGGAAAAATCAGCTACGAAGATGCGCTACGCAACGCTGACTCGGTGAACGAACTGCGGCTGAAAATCAAACTGGAAGGCAACGAAGCCAGAACACAGGATCTCGATTCGGGTATTGCGCATCTGGAAATCACGTAAAAAAATCAGTTCTGTCAATTTCATGTGAAAGCAGTCTCCCGCATGGCTTGAATTAAAATGTGAGTAACTTTTCTGTGAGCATTATAGTTACTCACATTTCACATGATTGGCTATGGTTAACAAAAAACCCGCTAAACTTATCATTTATGCGGGTTTGGTTGGTGTTTCTAGGCAACGTTTGGAGTATCTTTGGCGGAGAGGATGGGATTCGAACCCATGTGCCAGGTTACCCTGACCATCTGATTTCGAGTCAGCGCCG
>JAFEEV010000186.1 GCA_018240935.1 Pseudomonadota bacterium | reverse complement strand
GTGCTTATTTTACGAACTACCTTCCTAATCATTCAGATAGTTAAACTTCTTTGTAACATCAATCAGCTTACATACTGCGTTCAATCTGTTTGTGACAAATGTCACAGGGGAAAAATAACCCTGGAAGATAAAATGACAAATATCACATTACTGATTTGCCGGACATCAACCAGCAAAACGTTGAGGAAAAAATCACCGCTCACCATGAACGGGCAGCGGTGAAACCGGCAAAAAGTATTTGGCAACCAATCGGGACATGAAGAAGCAGAACAGTTTTGCAGCGGCCGCTTTCCTGCATGACCAATGAGCTGTTTCAAGCATGAAAATTTTGATCTTCGCTAAGGAGCTCCGTATGAACGAAACAACGATTATCGACTGCAAGGATAAGCACTGCATCATCGGCGCCGGTCCGTCCGGACTTGCACAAGCGCGCGCGCTTCTGGCGTTGGACTTGCCCTTTGATGTTTTTGAGCGCCATAAGGATATTGGCGGGCTTTGGGATATTGAAAATCCCGGCACACCGGTATATGAACACACGCACTTTGTCTCATCGAGAACGGAATCCGGGTTTATGGGCCTTCCGTTCCCGCCGGGCGCCGATTTTCCCAGACGCGACGAGATCCTGGCTTATTTGCACAAATTTGCTGATACCTACGATCTGAAAAAATACATTCATTTTTCCAGCGAGGTCGAGAAGGTTGAACCCAAGGATGGCTACTGGCTGGTCAAGGTTAACAACCAAACGCGCATTTATCGCAGCGTCATTTGCGCATCGGGTATGCATTGGAATCCCAATTATCCGGAGATCCCGGGAACATTCACCGGCTGGCAGCGCCATTCCAAAGACTACTCCAGTTCGGATGAATTCAAGAATCAGCGCGTCTTGATCGTTGGTGCCGGCAATTCAGGCTGCGATATCGCCACCGAAGCGGCGCGAAACGCTAAAGCCGCCTATATCAGCATGCGCAGAGGTTATCACTTTCTCCCCAAAGTCATGTTCGGCAAACCGGCGGATGTTTACGAACGGGAAAACGAATGGATGCCTTTCAGGTTCAGACAATGGGTATTCGGTCATATGCTGACCGTGCTGCTCGGCGATCTCACCCGTTATGGGCTGCAAAAACCCCAGCATCGCGTGATGGAAACGCAGCCGATTCTTAACTCTGAAATTCTTTCCTGTTTTGCCCACGGCGATTTGCTCGCCAAACCCGATATCCAGAGATTGGACGGCTCGACGGTTCATTTCGTCGATGGATCATCGGTCGAAGTCGATCAAATTATTTTTGCGACAGGCTACCAAGCCGCGTTTCCTTACCTCGATCCGGAGCATATCGAATGGGCCGGACATGGCGTCGGCCATTTCATGACGTGCTTCTCGCGCCAACATCCGAATCTGTTCACGCTCGGATTCTATGAAGGCAATGCCGCCGTTTTTCCGCATCTCGAGCTATTTGCATCGATGGTGGCGCGCTATCTCTACAGCCAGGAGCAGAAAACCGGGCAAGACCAGGCGCTGCTCGAAATCGCCAGGAACGAACACGGCGATTTGCGCGGGCCGATCCATATGATCGACTCTCCCCGGCATGCCTCGTATTGCGATTGGCTGACATTCCGCAAGCGTGTGCGCAAGCTGTACCGGCAATTGGGCTGGCCCATGCCCGTTGCGGAGGATTTTGCAACGTTAAGAACCGGTCCCGATGTGCGGATGCAGATCGCCGCGCGGCATGTATAAACCGGCGCACCGGTTATGGATTTATTTCGACTCGATATTCGAATCAGGTTTCTCTGGCAATACTTACTGTTAAAGCAAGCAGCTTATTCTTTGGAGCACGTGACATGAGCAATAAAAAAATAAAATCAACCAAAAAAATGGCGTACGAACCGATTGCACTGGTTGGAATTGGTTGTCGTTTTCCCGGGGGATCTCATGATCCGGAAAGCTTCTGGAATTTATTGGTTTCGGGCAGCGACGCGATCGTCGATATTCCGCCGGAACGTTGGAATCTGAGACGATTTTACGATCCCGATCACAATAAGCCCGGCAAAATGTATGTCAAGCAAGGCGGTTTTTTACAGCAGCGGGTCGATGAATTCGATGCTCTGTTTTTCGGCATCACCCCGCGTGAAGCAGGCTCGATCGATCCGCAACAACGCTTGCTGCTCGAAACCAGCTGGGAAGCGTTGGAAGATGCAGGCATTCCGCACGAATCCCTGATCGGATCGAACACAGGGGTTTTTATCGGCGCGTTTACGCTCGATCACAAATTGACCCAGATGGGCAAGATGAACCGGGAATTGATCAGTACGCATACCGCGGTCGGTTCGACGATGACGATTCTTTCCAACCGTATTTCATATATTCTGGATTTGCGCGGCCCCAGCATGAGCGTCGACACGGCCTGCTCCTCTTCGCTTGTGGCGTTGCATCTCGCATGCCAGGCCATCTGGAGCGGCGAATCCGAATTGGCGCTGGCCGGCGGGGTTAACGTCATGATGCGCCCGGAATATCCAATCGCCATGTGTAAAGGCGGTTTTCTGGCGCCCGACGGCCGCAGTAAAAGTTTCGACGCCAGTGCCAACGGCTACGGGCGCGGCGAAGGCGCTGGCGTGGTTGTGCTGAAACCGTTGTCGGCTGCACTGCAAGACGGCGATTCGATTTATGCGCTGGTGCGGGGCACCGGCGTCAATCAGGATGGCAGAACCAACGGCATCACCGTTCCGAATCCGGCCTCGCAAACCGCATTGATTCGCTCCGTTTGCGATAAATACGGCATCGATAGCAACGAAATCAGCTATTTCGAAGCCCATGGCACCGGCACGCCGGTCGGCGATCCGCTCGAAGCGAAAGCACTGGGCGAGGTCATCGATAAACCGTCCAAGCGCGCCAAATTCCGCTTGATGGGCTCGGTCAAAGGCGCTATCGGTCATCTGGAAGCGGCCGCCGGCATCGCGGGCCTCATTAAAACATCGCTGTGCCTGTCGCATCACCAGGTGCCGCCGCAAGCGAATTTGCAGACACCCAACCCTAATATTCCCTTTGACGAATTGGGCTTACGTTTACCAACCCGGTTGGAACCACTGCAATCCGATTCCCAATCCATTTACGCCGCCGTCAATTCATTCGGTTACGGCGGAACCAACGCGCATGCGGTTCTGGAAAATGCCCCGCCTGCGCAGAAGCTGGTACGAGAAGAAGAATCACTGAAACAAACCTATTTGCTGCCATTGTCGGCCCGCAGTGAAACGGCATTACAAAACCTCGCGCAAGCCTGGATGAGCAAATTTCCGCGGGATTATAAAGGATCCGTGAGAGATCTTTGCTTTTCGGCAGCGTGCCGCCGGGGACATCACGATTACCGGCTGGCGGTTATTGGCGATACTTGGGAAAGCCTATACGACCAGCTCAACGCCTACGTGACCAAGCAACCGGACTACTCCGGCAGCGCGGGAAAGACCGACAGCAAGGCGGCCGCAAAACCGGTATTCGTATACACCGGAATGGGGCCGCAGTGGTGGGCCATGGGAAGGGAGTTGTACGAAAATAACGCGCATTATCGTCAAGCCGTAGAAGAATGCGATGCGATCTTCCGCCGATTATCGGGCTGGTCAATCTTGACCGAAATGCTGGCCGATGAACAAAACTCGAGAATCACCGATACGGACATAGCACAACCGGCAAACTTCCTGGTGCAAGCCGGATTAACCGCCATGTGGCGGGCCAGCGGCATCGAACCGGGTGCAATCGTCGGACATAGCCTGGGAGAAATCAGCGCCGCTTACGCCGCCGGCGCGCTCAGCCTGGAAGATGCCATCAAAGTCAGCTATGAACGCAGCCGCATTCTAAAAAAAGCCGCCGGTTGCGGAAAAATGCTCGCGGTGGGTATCGGTATGGAGCAATGCGCCGGGTTAATTGCCACATTAACCGGCGGCAATGTCTCGATCGCAGCGGTTAACGGTCCTGCGCAAGTAACCCTGTCAGGCGACCCGGCCGCATTGGAAAAAATCTCGGCGCATTTGACCGGGCTGGGTGAATTCAATCGTTTTCTGCAAGTCGAGCTGGCTTATCACAGCGCCTTCCTGGAGCACTTGAAACCGGAAATCAGACAAACGCTGGCTGATTTGCACCCCGCCTTGCCGCAGATACCGCTGTACTCCACGGTGACGGGAAAATTGACCGACTGCTTGAGCTTTGACGCCGAGTATTGGTGCAATAACGTCCGTGAACCGGTTTATTTTGCACAGGCCATGGCCAGCTTACTGCAAGACGGACACCGCATTTTCCTTGAAGTCGGTCCGCATCCGGTGCTGTCAACCGCGATCAAGGAATGTTGCCAGCAACACAATATCAAACCGCAGACCTTCGCTTCACTGCGGCGCGACCGTCCCGAGCAGCACACTTTCCAGATGGCGCTGGCCGGACTGTACGCCGCCGGTTGCAAAATCGACTGGAAACGATTGTATCCAACCGGCGTTATGTACGTTAAATTGCCGACCTATCCTTGGCAAAGAGAAACCTACTGGAACGAGGACGAAGAATCCATCACCGATCGCACCGGATCGCCGCTGCATCCGTTGCTCGACCGCCGGTTATCCGGACCCAAACCGGCGTGGCAAAACGCCATCAATCAGCAATTCTTGCCTTACCTGAACGACCACCGGGTTGACGAACTCGTTGTCATGCCGGGCGCGGCTTATGTGGAAGCGGGATTGGCCGCATTCAATCAGGCGACAGGCGATACCGCCTGCGCGATTGAGCAGTTATATTTTCACCAAGCATTGATTCTGAGCGGCAACGAAAGCGAGCCGTTTATCCACGCCGGCTACGATCCGGAAACCGGCCTATACGCATTTCACAGTCACCCTCAAGACTCGTCGCTGGACTGGACACTGCATGCGTCGGCAAAAATTTTACCGGCGGCGTTGGAATCGAAAACAATCGCGCGCCCGGATATCCTGCAACGATGCAGCGAAAAGGTTGATACCGGTGAGCTGTACGCGGAACTCAACGAGCGCGGCTTATCATATGGGCCTTACTTCCAAACCATTCAGCAACTCCAGCGCGGTCACAACGAAATGTTGGCGCATATCCGGTTGCATGCCGGTCTGTCAGCGGAAAACCCGGATTACTTCCTGCATCCCACGCTATTGGATGGCTGTTTTCAGTCACTCATCGCGGCAACCAGTGAGAAGAGTCATTTCTACATGCCGGTCTCGATCAGGCGCATCAACTATCATGCAAAACCGGGTAACGCCGTGTGGTGCCACGGCAAGCTGAATCTCCTCAACGAACACAGCATCGAAGGCGAATTAACGCTCTTTGACGAGCACGGCCATGTGCTGGTGGAAGTCACAGGTTTGCGCTGCCGGGCGTTGGCCAATGAAAAGAATAATCCGGGCGGACAGCTGGCGCAATGGACATACGCATGGCAATGGCAGAAGAAAGCAGCGCCGTCGAGTGTGAAGCGCAAGGGCTGCTGGCTGGTATTCAGCACCGCCAGCGAAATCAGCGAAACTCTGTGCCATGAACTGGAAACCGGCGGCAACCAGGTGATACGGGTGCCGGTCAACGAAGTTTATCAGCAGGAATTCAGTCATATTCATTCTCTCGACCCGGATGAGCTCGGCTATTTGGAGCAGATCGTCTTAAAAGCAAAATCCCAAGGATGCACCGGCATCGCCTATCTCTGGGGCTTGGCAGACATTGCGGCAAACGATCCTGCGGGAATCGAGCACGCCAATGTCGCATTACAGATTATTCAGTTGCTTGGCAAAGTGTATGCCACCCAAGCACCGCGGGTTTATGTCGTCACGCAGGGAACGCAACCGGTCAGCGCCAGCGGCGAAATAACCAATGTCCCGCTCACCGCCTTAACCGGATTGACGCGCGTGGCATTCAATGAATTCCCGCAGTTTCGCTTCACGCAGATTGACTTGGATCCGGCGGGTGCGAACCCAGCGGTTCATTTATTGACCCGGGAATTAATGTCCGACGACAACGAAGACGATGTTGCGCTGCGTGGAAAAGACCGCTATGTGCATCGTTGGATCAGGCATGACGTTGAGCTGCCCGCGAACGAGCGTAACGGCAACGCCGTCGCAGCGTTCCAATTGGCCAAACCGGGTCATCATGAGTTCCATGCCATACCCAAGCCGGTTCCCGGAACCGGTGAAGTGGTTGTGGCATTGCACTGCGTCAACTTGACCAGCTACCAGCTTACGGATGCTCATGACGCTGATACACAAGGTTATTTTGCGGTAGGTGTCATCGACAGCATCGGCGATCGGGTGACAGATCGCAGCAGCGGTGAGCTTGTCATGCTTACGGCCGGAGACACCATCGCTTCCCATGTCGTTTGCGCAGCCGATCAGGTATTTCCGGTTGGTCAATTTCAACTCACCCGCGAAGAAATCGCTTCCCTGGCAACCACAGTGGTGCCTGCGTATTACGCGCTGAAGCATGTCGCCCGGGTGGCCCCTCTCGAAACCGTGTTGATCGATTGCGGATTGGGCGCGGCGGCTACAGCCGCAATGGAAGCCGCCAGCTGCTTGGGCGCTTCACCGCTGCTTTATCATCACAACAGCGGCATCGCACGCGGTGAGAGTGCGGAAGTTGCTCCGGTACGGGCCTGGATACGGGGTACGGATGCGCATAAGCCGGAGGATATCGATCGTTGGTTGCTGCCGGAAACGCACGAGATCGTTCTGACACAAACCGATACTGATCACACGCCCATCAGTTTGTTGGAAAAAAGTTTTATTCACCTGGATGCATTGAAACTCGCCCGCACGGCGCCGGAGTTATTTCAGCAGCTGCTCGATGCCGTTGCACATTTATTCAACACGGTGCAAATCGTCAGCTTGCCGCAGGTCAAGGTATTGACCCTGCCGGAAGGTGTTACCTTCCTATCCGGCCGGAATCGTTCAATTACCGATACTGTGCAGATTTTATCGTTGCAGGATAAATCCGCCATCACGGTCATTGACCGGCAACAATCCGCATTATTTGCCGCCGATGCAGCCTATTTGATTACCGGCGGTTTCGGCGGATTTGGACTCGAAGCGGCAAAATGGATGGCTAAGCACGGCGCCAAACATCTGATTCTGGTTAGCCGCCGCGGCCCCTCGGATGATGCGGCAAAAGCGGTATTGGCCTGGTTAGCGGAAAAGAATGTGACAGTAACCGCGGTTGCGGCGGATTTGACCGATGCCGCACAAGTCAAGTCGTTATTTGACAAAATCTCCGCGACCTGCCCGCCGCTGAAAGGAAT
>JAFEEV010000185.1 GCA_018240935.1 Pseudomonadota bacterium | reverse complement strand
GGCTTTTATAAATGGCCAAACAAAAAACGGTGTATTCCTGTACCGAGTGCGGCGGCCAAACCTTGAAATGGCAAGGCCAGTGCCCGCATTGCCAAGCCTGGAATACACTGGTCGAAACCATCGCGGAAAAATCCGTGTTACGTTTCAGCCCGGTGTCCGAAACCGGCCAGGTGCAGAATTTGAGCACCATCGAAGCGCGCGAAGAGCCGCGCTACCCTACCGGTATCGAGGAATTGGACCGGGTGCTCGGCGGCGGTATTGTGCAGGGCGGTGTAGTGCTGTTGGGCGGCGACCCGGGCATCGGCAAGTCGACGTTACTGTTGCAAGCGTTAGCGTACATGTCGGCGCAACATCCCGTGTTGTACGTCAGCGGCGAGGAATCGGCGCAGCAAGTGGCGTTGCGCGCCAAGCGGCTGGCCCTCGATGTGCGCTCGGTCGATCTGTACGCCGAGATTCAGTTGGAAAAAATTCAGGCGGTATTGGCGCAACGCAAACCGTCGGTCGCGGTGATCGACTCGATTCAAACCATTTATTCCGAAGCGCTGCAATCCGCGCCGGGATCGGTTGCGCAGGTGCGTGAATGCGCGGCGCAATTGACGCGTCTGGCGAAGTCGAGCGGCACCTGTATCATCCTGGTTGGGCATGTGACCAAGGAAGGCGCGCTGGCCGGTCCGCGCGTGCTCGAGCACATGGTCGACACCGTGCTGTATTTCGAGGGCGATATGCACTCCAGCTTCCGCATGATCCGCGCGTTCAAGAACCGCTTTGGCGCAGTCAACGAGTTGGGGGTATTCGCGATGGGCGAGAAAGGCTTGCGCGAAGTCAAAAATCCATCGGCGTTGTTTTTGTCGCATCACGACACGCAGGTGCCGGGTTCGTGCATCATGGTGACGCAGGAAGGCACGCGTCCGCTGCTGGTGGAGATTCAGGCGCTGGTCGATGAGGCGCGCTCGCCCAGCCCGCGCCGTTTGTGCGTCGGGCTGGAACAAAACCGCCTGGCGATGCTGCTGGCGGTGTTGCATCGCCATGCCGGTATCCCCTGCTATGACCAGGATGTGTTCGTCAACGCCGTCGGCGGCGTCAAAATTACCGAACCCGGCGCCGACCTTGCCGTGTTGCTGGCGGTGGCATCGTCGCTGAAAAACAAACCGCTGGCGGAAAAAATGATCGTCATCGGCGAAGTCGGCCTGGCGGGGGAAATCCGCCCGGTGCAACGCGGGCAGGAACGGCTCAAGGAGGCGGCAAAACTCGGTTTCAAGCAGGCCATCATCCCGCTGGCCAATAAACCCAAACAAGCGATTGCCGGCATGAACATCATTCCGGTGGCGCGAATCAGGGATGCGGTGGCGAACATGCACTGACACGCGGCTGAGATTGCTACGCTCACGACGAATCTGAATCCCGGTACAAACGGATGAATACAAACCGTCATCTTTGGCTGCTTGCAGGAACATCAATTCTGGTGGTCATCGCCGCGATGATTTTGCCGCCGGTTGCGCAGCCTGCGGAATACCACCAGTTTGCTGATCAGCGCAATTTTTTCGGCATTCCCAATTTCAACGATGTCATTTCCAATCTGGCTTTCTTGTTGAGCGGCAGCGCCGGTTTGGCGTTTTTATGGCAGGTTCATCGCAATCCCGCGCAAACGGTATTCCAGGACCGGAAAGAAAGCCGGCCATACTGGGTGCTGTTTGTGAGCATCGCATCCGTGGCATTCGGTTCCATCCACTACCACTGGACGCCGGATATCGATCATTTGCTGTGGGATCGCCTGCCAATCGTCATCGCCATCGCCGCATTGCTGTCCGCAACCATCGCCGATCGCATCAACCTGACGGCAGGGTTACGGCTGTTACCGCTGCTGGTGGTTTTGGCGGTGTTGAGCGTGCTGTATTGGTATTGGACGGAACTGCACGGCTGCGGCAACTTGAATTTCTATATCGTTATGCAGTTTTACGCGATCCTGCTGATCGTCTGGATCAGTGTGCGCTTTCCCTCGCGTTACACGCATGGCAACGGTGTTTTTCAAGTGATTGCCTGGTATGCGGTGGCGAAAGCGGCGGAAATGCTCGACCGGGAAATTTTTACCTGGACAGACGGCTTAATCAGCGGCCACACGCTCAAGCATCTGATTGCGGCGTTTGCGGCTTATTGGATTGTGCAGGTGTTGCGGAGAAGAGGGGCAGTGAGGTGATGATTGACGAAGAAGGGATTATCGAGAGCTCCGTTTAACGTGATGAAATTTTGTTTCAGTAAATCTAGCTGCATTTGCGCCGGTATGATTAGATATCGGGAATACCTAGGTCGTTTTTTCCAATCTGTTTGATGCGCTCTAAGCACTTGTTGACAGCAGCGTATTGTTCGTCAAGATGATCAAACCAAGACTGAGCATTTTTAGCACTACTAAGATCATGTTCCATATCACGTACCGCAGTCATAACATCTTCAGAGACAAGAAAGGTGGAACCATCGGCAATTCTCCATATATTTTGGCGCGCGGTTTTAAATTCCTCCCACAATCGATGACTTTCTTCTTTTGAGATTTCCCTGGATTCAATAACAGCATTAAAGTGTTCACTAACTGGCCACTTCATTGTATGTAACGCCTCAATTAGCTCAGTATATGCAGCTGCC
>JAFEEV010000184.1 GCA_018240935.1 Pseudomonadota bacterium | reverse complement strand
TTCTTCCATGAACCAGAATGCGTGACCCCATTCGTTCAAGCCTACGTTCGGCAGAATCATCAGCGGGCCGGCAATCGCCATTACCAGCGGGAACGATGTGCCGCGGCTGTACAGTGGCAGACGGGTCATCGCGTACAGGTAAGCAGCCACACCACATACGATGTACATCGGGAATGAGCCGTAAAACACCACTACGTGACTCGGCGTGAAGCTGGTGTCACGAATGATCACTTGATGCCACGATGCGTCTTGTTCGGTGAAGAAGCTGCCGCCCCAATAAACACCAAAAAGATATACACCCAGCCACATCATCCAGTAGAAGTAGCGTTTCACTTCCAGTTTCGGATCGAGATTGTCGAGCTGTTCTTTGGTGTCGCGGGTTTTCAGTATCCAACCCCAGGTTACCAGCGCAAACAACGGCATCAAGGTCATGTGAACGCGCCACAGTCCCATCCATACCTTGTCAAATTCCGGTTCCATCGAGTCCATACCATGTGAGTATGCAAACGTCCTTTGGTACCAGATCCAGAATATCGCAACCAGCAGCATGGTCAACATGCCCAGTTTGTAGTATTTCGAGTCATACCACAGCGACATATCATAGTCAGCACTTGATGCACTACTCGTAGTGCCATAAGTTGTTGCCATCATATCCTCCATTTATAAAATCAATCATTATTGCGCGAACGGGTATTAGTTTTACAATCAATAAATTACCGTGATTAAACAACCAAACCCTTTCTACGCAATTAAGATTAGCGCATTACCACATTTTTACAATGAATGGATCCCCTCATTTTAGAAGGGTTAAGATAATTTTCATCGATGCAGGCAATCGCGGTAATGCGCCAGGCAATTGGAAGCGCGCATTACCGGTTGTAGCACAACGCTAATTCACGTTATGAATGCGATGAAATATAAGGCAGGTTGTCGAGAAAATGATCATCCGCATTTTGCGCCCGCAAGCGCAGTGCGAAACTGATCAGACTATTGGGACCGCTTAAATTGAGCTTGCGGGAAATATTGACGCGATGATTTTCAATCGTTTTTTGGCTGAGGAACAACTTCTCGGCTATTTGCGGAGTCGTTAATCCCAGCGATATTTTGTGGAATACCTTGCGTTCCGCTTTGGTAAGGCATGTCATTCTTTCAAGTGCGGCTTCGATCGATTCGTCTTTATGCACTTGGTTCTGGCGGATTTTCGTTAATTTTTCAATGCGCGCATGGATACTATTCAGTAATTCTTCCTTCGAGAACGGTTTAGTCAAATAATCATCGGCCCCCATATCCATTCCCAGGCGGGTATCGGCGCGGGTCGATTTCGCCGTGAGAAAAATGAAAGCTGTGCTCACCAGCTGGGGAGATTGTTTCAAGTGCGAAAGGACATCGTAACCATCAATGCCCGGCAGCATAATGTCGCAAATGATGATGTCCGGCTTGCATTCGAGCGCTATCCTGACGCCTTCTTCGCCGCTTGGCGCACTGAGGACGGAAAATCCGTAATGCGCAACGATGTCGGCAATATTGACGCGCAGCGCCTGCTCGTCTTCGATGATCAGAATCAATGGCGTATTCATTACACTCGTTATATCGATAATTGAATCGTTATCAAACACCCATTCCCGATTGTACTTTCACAGTGAATATCACCGCCGTGCAGCATGATCAGTTTTTTTGCAATCATCAACCCTAATCCGCTGCCGGGAAATACTTTGGCATTGGATGCCCGGAAAAACGACTGAAATAAAAATGGCTGATCCTTTTCCGGAATACCGATGCCATAATCTTTAACCGCGATGAAATATGCATTATCCCGGAAAGTAACCGTCAATTCCGGCGCCTGCTTACCCTCTGAGTACTTAAACGCATTGGACACGATATTGCGCAAAACATTTCGCATCAAAATCTCGTCCATGTCGATGATGCGGTCCGGCGCATCAAACCGGTACACCAGTTTACGTTGTTGACCGGCCGGTTCCGGGTTGGATTCGACGAAGCCTTCCATGAATTGCTTGAATGAGCATTGTTTCTTGGATAACTCGATTTTCCCCTCATCGATCCGGCCGATATCGAGAATATTTTCCATCAACTCGGTCATGCGAACCGTTTCTTCCGTCATGATCGCTTTATGCCGCCGGAACAGATCAACAAACGCGGCATTCACACCGGCTGATTCCATTTTGAGATCGAGCACATCGATACTGGATCGAATGGTGGCGAGCGGAGTGCGAAACTGATGCGAAGCCAGATTGACGAATTGGGTTTTAAAACGATTCAGTTCGCGTTCTTTTTCAATGGCCTTTTGCAGCCGGTGCTCCGCCATTTTTATCAACGTGATGTCATTCTCGACCGCGACATAATTGATCAATTTTCCGGTGTCGTCATATACCGCAGCGATGTTGAGATAGAGCCATATTTTTTCACCGCTTTTAGTGTAATTCAGAATTTCTCCGGAAAATGTGCCGCTGCCACGCAGCGAGCGGGCAATTTCACGGATCGTTTCAACCGAGGTTTCCGGACCTTGGAGAAAAGCCGCCGGATCAAGTCCGATGACTTCTTCCGGCCGGTATCCCAGGATTTGCTCAAAACTGTGATTGATCCATATGATTCTCTTTTCCGAATCGGTGATCATCACGATACCGTTCGTCTTCTCCGCCACGTAGGCCATGCGCTGCAATTCCAGTTCGCTTTGCTTTCTGGCGGTAATATTTTGCAAGATGCCATACAAACCGGTGAGATTTCCGCGCGCATCCAGCACCGGGTGTATCGTGGTCGTATGCCATTTAATCCTGCCGTCGGCCATGACAATCATGAAATCGTCACTGTGTTCCGTTTTCGTAGCCGTGACATGCGCAATCAGCGCTTGCATTTTTTCTTTCTCGGAGCCTTGATAGAAATGCGTGTTCTGAAGCAGATCCGAACATTCAAAATGCTTATCCACTTCATAAAAATCATAAAGATAATCGGACCACACGGTAAAATTCGTTGCTGTAACATACGACCATTCCCCGATCTGCGCCGTTTTGCCGAGCAATGCTAAGCGTTTCTGCTGCGACTCCAGCGAATCAAAGGCGGCGAGATTGAAATGGGGTCTATAATTCATCAAAAACCTTGCTATTAGAATCAGTTGCGGAATAAAAAAATGCTGCGAGATTATTGTAACGAAATAAAAATATCACTTTGGAAGTATTTTGGGAATAGCGATAAATGCGCAGTTTTGGTGAAAAACCACTTGCTCATAATAAAACAGCGCTAACGAAGCAGCGCTGCAAGAACTTCAAGAAGTGCCCGGTTAGGCTGTGGTATTGATATTCTGACCTAAATGCGGCGGCAGATTGGCCGCAGATTGACTGGCATCGGGCAGCGCCTCGATCAAGGCCAATGCGCCCGCAGCATTCAGATCCATCGCTTTTTTCAGAACCGCTATTCCGGCTGCCTGATTTGTACTGAACTCAGCCATCGCGGTTGCCACGCCTGCTATGCCATTTACATCCATAAAACGCTCCTTCTCGTGTTTTAAGTCTCAGGTCAATAGCGGCACGCAATGCGCAATATTTTAGGGGATAAATGAATATACAAGGCGTTAAGGAAGCTCTGAAAAACTACTGCGCTCGATCATGTTGTGTTGAAATCAGACTCAAAATGCTCATTTACATCATCTTGTAAACTGCGCTTTTTCATCTGTTTCGCCTTGCCTGACCGGCGCTCGCTACCTTTTTCAGAGCTTCCTTAACGCCTTTTATATTCATTTATCCCCTAAAATATTG
>JAFEEV010000183.1 GCA_018240935.1 Pseudomonadota bacterium | reverse complement strand
GATGAAAAAGCGCAGTTTACAAGATGTAAATGAGCATTTTGAGTCTGATTTCAACACAGCATGACCGAGTGCAGTAGTTTTTCAGAGCTTCCTTAAGGAAACGCTGATTAATTGACTATACGAGCGAATCGCTTTGTTGCGCGGTACGCGCATCCTCGCCTATCGTATTGATATGTCTCGGTTGCTGTGTTCCGTGCGCCTCGTGCTTCATTTCGTCCGCCGAATTAATCAGCGTTTCCTTAAAACTGATAACTCCAGGTTGCCGACAGCATACCCTGACGATTAAGCTGGAATCCGTTGAAATCGCTACGCACCGGTTGCACCCATTCAAATCCGAACTGATTCCCGGCGAAGCGTCCGCTGGGAATCCGCGCGTTCACGCCAAATCCCATATCCCAGAATTGCCCGCCGTAATTCCTGGGGAAATCCATCGGACCGATGCGCGCGTTAAATTGATTGAAATCCCGGTGAATTGCGTCCTGCCAGGTATAAGCGCCGCGCACGGTGGCCGTGAGCCAGTGTGCCAGATCGATACCGCCCCAGCCGGTCGCCTGAAAAACATCGCCGAGGCGGTAACCGGAGTCATTTTGCTTCTCCATGCGCTTGACCCCGCTGAATTGCGCGCCCCACGACCAGCGGTTGCGCTCGCCCAGATACGTCAAGCTCGGTGTGAAATCCCATGTGCCGCTGCCGAGCTGCATGCCGAAGTGAATCAAACCGCCATCCTCCTTATGCGTGCGGCGAATTTTGATATCCGTTTTCCCGGTGGGCGCGCTGAACCCCAGATTGACATGGAGACGGTGGCCGGGAATATCCAGCAGCTTGATCAGCGATGAAAAGTAGGTGTCACTGATGGCGCCTGATTCGTGACCTGCCGCGCCATGATGATGAGCCCCCGAAGGATCGACGCGCGCCCCCGCCAACTGGCGCAAATTCATATCCATATCCATGAATGTCGGCATCAGCATCACGTTGAGCCATTTGGCCGGCGCATACATCAGATCGAGCATATGCATGCGCATATCCATGTATGTTGGTGCGAATTGGCACCCCTGATCGCCGCAACCTTGATTGACGATGGCCTGATCACTGACTTTGTGTGCGCCCTGCATCATATTCCCGCCGGTCCAGTGATACATGAAGCGGTACCCCGCCATGAAATCTCCGGGTTTATCGAGCATATGGCCGAACATGATCGTCGCCGGCGGTATTTTGTGATGCCGGTGCGAGGAAGTGTGCAGATGCGACTCGGCAGAATTGCTCGTGCCGCCGATGGGCATGGCGTTATCCGGTTCGATGTCGAATTTGATCGCGGCATTGGCCACATAGTAATCAAAATCGGCATAACCGCCATTGCCATTGCCGCCAATCTGCATCGCACTGGCGCGGGTGTAGTATTCAAAACCGGCTTCCAGCGCCACGCCTTTGCCCAGCAGCTTACTCAATACCACCCCGCCGCTTAACGAACCGAATCCCGCCAGGCGATGATCGCTGGAAAAATGGGCGGGTAATTTGCCGGCGTCGAATAGGGTGAATTTTGGCTGCGCATCGACAGCAAGTCCATCGACCGGATTACCGTTTTGATCAACCAGACTAAATGGATCGCTGCCGAAATACTGGACTGTGGGATTTTTATTATCCACCCAGATTTGCCGCCCGAGACTGTCCACTTCCGGCCTTCTGTAAGTTTGTTGCGTGAGCAGATAAGGACGGAAGAAGCTGGCGGCATCCTGCGAATAGTAGCGAATCCGCGGCGTCAGCGTCCACCCGCCGCCCAGCGGCTGCACCCAGCTGGCATCGAAGGTGTGCGAATTCACCCCCCAATCGTCGACCGACAACCGGTAGCCTAAATGCATAGCCGCATTAAACGGCTCGATATATTGCACATACTTGGCGCTGAGCGCCACTTGATTGCGCTGATTCGGACGCTGCTCAATCAGCGCGCGCACGTCGCCTGTAATGAAATTGTTGTTCAGACTAGCCGGATCGACAAAAATAACCGACGTCGCCTTGTAAGGATTCTCCAGAAATCCGCTGCTGTGCGTGTATCCGATACCGGCATCGATGAGTGCATTCTTATTCAGAACTTGCGTCAAACCAATGTTCGCCACCCAATCCTGGCGGTTTCCTTTTAAAATCTCAGACCCGCGGCGATTGACGATCTGCTGCGCATACGCGGTTTTAGTGATGTACGGCGAAGAGTCATGATCAAGAATCGCGCCGATCTGACTGCTCGTATAGCCGCCGCCAAACTTAACGCTGGTCAGCTTCTGGTTGAAATCCAACCGGCCGCCGATACTGCCGAAGCTCGATTGATAGTCTCGTTCCCGGGAAAAACCGCCGCTTACATTCACAGCCGCTTCATTCCATTCGTAGCTCAAGCCAAAATTAGCTTGGCGGCGTGTTTCCGGGGAGGCTGACGACATCACCAGCACCGACCGCGTATCGACGACACCCGTTGATTGCTTGCTAAGCGGATCTCTGCCAATCGGATTCAAATCATGATTTAACAGCACTTGGCTATTCAGAATAGGCGAAGCGCCAACGACAACACCGTTGACCGTATAAGGCCGGTTGCCGCCGTCGGTGGCCAACGGGGTAATTGAAACAGGTGTTGCACCGGCCCAGGTATCTTGCGTGTAGCCGAAGGTAAATTTGGCGCGGTCGGTTAACGAAAAAATACCGCTGCCATGTAAAACATCCGCCGAGATCGGCTTATAGCTGTGCGGAACGCCGTAAAGATTGCGCTCGCCTTCCTGGTAGCGGCTGTATTGGAAATTGACCCGGTCGGTTCCCGCCGAATGTCCGGATGGGGTTATCAACAGGCCGGGCAAAACCAACGCGGCCGATGTCAATGCCTGCAGGGTATGATTTCTTGGCTTTGCGGACTGTGTTTCCGGATCGTTGAACGAGTGATTGCTACGGTTGTGCTGCAAATTGTGATGACCTCAAATACATCCCTAGCAAAAGCCAGCTTAATAACATCCACAACCGCCGCCACCCGCGGATGATTTGTGGCTGGGCGCCGCTTCCCGGCTGCTGTAATTGTGCGATTGTATTTCACTTTGCAGTGGATAGGGATCTAATTCCATTTGCGGCTTTGCAAGATTTCCCCGTTCCCAAGGCGCCACATGCACGCAACCCGAAAGTACGATTGCAATCGTCAGCATGATCGTGACGCCGGGTGTTTTTCTCATACCGGCTCAAGGATTTTCCATTACGAGCTGCGTCAGTAGCGCGCGCAATTCTTCCGTTTCACCGGGACGGAAACCTTGATGAACGTGACGAATGTTTCCCTTTTTATCAATGATGTAGGAAGTCGGCATCGCCATCACTTCCAGCACTTTTGCACAGGCTTTGCTCGGATCCGCGACAATCGAAAAGTGCGCCGGGTGTTTTGCAAGAAATTCCTCGGCATCTTTCACTTTCTCGTCAAGATTGACGCCGATGACATGCACGCCCTGCTCTTTCATTTCATGCTCAAGCTGGTTCAGAAAAGGAAAAGACTTGACGCACGGCGGACACCACGATGCCCAGAAATCCATATACACGACTTTTCCTCTTAATTCCTGCAAATCTGCGGCAGGTTTGCCATCCAGCGTTTTCAGCTCGCAGGCGGAAGATACCTGGGCAAGATGATCCGCAATAGCGCTATGGCTGCACAAAAGGAACGACACGATAATAAAAATTGATTGTTTTATTGTTTTCATAGCTCAATTCACTTATCCAGTTTAAAACATCGTGACAAAAATTAATCACTCACAATTACTATTCGAACTGCTGCACCGTAATATCCGTTCCTGTATGCGCATTGCTGGCAGTCACGCAATGATATGACACAAGAAAAGATCGCGCACCTGCCCTGGTTTTATTGACCAGTAATTGATACACGCCATTTCCGCCATGCACCCTGACTTCGGGGCTGAAATTTCCATCCCCCGACACTGGATCGGTCGTGCTGATGGCGTGATTTCCTTTGATAACTTGCAAATTGACCAACAAACCATCTTGTGGCGGTGATTGATCTTTGACACTCGCGCTCAAATAATCTGCATCGCCATTGCCGTCATTAAAACACGTAACAAGTGCATAGCCGGTAAAAGCTGCGACAGAGCCGTTCGGATCCATCGTCGCTCCGGCATCGTGAGCGTTACTGACACTTGCGTGGCTAAACATAACCGTACAGAAAAGAGCGGTTACTGCTTTCTGGAAGAATTTATAGCGCATGATCGTACTCCTTGTTGAATAATCTGCTCAGTAAAAATAATTGTTATAAAAAGATATCTTTTCCACTAACGGCAAAAACGGACACACCGGTTTTGCCACCCCGATGCGCCCGCCGACACTGCCAGCAATCAAAATAATATGCAAATTACTGCGGCCATATTTGCTTACCGTCAGAATTGATACGCAAATCGCGATTTAACTGATTAGCTGATGGCTTTACAATCACGTCAACACCATCCCCGCACGAAGACGGTAGCGGCGCGATTGAACGAGTTACCTTTAACGTCGCAGGAGAATCATAACCATGCAATCCTTCGCCATCGTAGATGGAACCGACGGCTGGTGTCCATAGTTGCACCGTTGCATTGCTAAATCCGCTCGGACCGGTAATCTCACAAATGTCTGCTATCGCAACCACAAAAGTTACACTTTTGGCACACGAAGTTGGTTCAATCACTACCCCTGCCGTCGTAAATGGAAATACGCCACGGTAACCGGCCTTTAATACTTTACCGCCGCCTGTCCAGAATCCAAGTTTGTTGCCAAGAGAATCTTTAATGTATTCCTGATGCGAAAAGATGCTGCTATCCTGAATAATTGTTACAGGATTGCCCCAATTGGTAACGAAATCGCTCAGTGCGCCGGTATGAGCTGCGCCGTTCACCGTAATGATGGAATCCTTGCCATCCGGAAACACTACCACGGTGCCTATGGTATCGATTGTTGAAGCCCCGTCTGTAGTATTCTGACAGCCGTGTCCAATCACCACATCGTTATAATTGCTGCCATGCATCGCAGAATTTTCCTGAATTACCGGTGTTTTCAGGCGAGTATGCGCAACAGCGGATTGCCATGTTCCAATGCATCCAATTGCCGCCATCAGTATTAAAGCACGATCTTTGAATTTTCTTATTTTAAACATTTCAAGCCGCTTACCCTTTTATTTATCGTATTTATCATTCTTAAAAACCTCACCCTTAGTAAATCGGAGGGAAGAGTGAGGTTTTCGTGAAAAAACCGCGTTACTTCGGCCAGACTTGACTGCCGTCTATTTTGATCGGCATGTCGCGGTTGATTTGCGCTGCCGAAGGTTTCACTTCAACGGCCACACCGGCGCCGCACGATGCCGGTAAAGCACTGGTGCGGGTAACGGTCAGTGATGCCGGACCATCATCAGTCGTACTTACACGGTCATACGGCGTTCCAAGATTATTATGCGTCCATAAATCGACAACACCTTCCGCAGAAAATTGATCTACTCCGGTAATTTTACAAACATTAGCAATTGAGATATAAAATTTCACGCTCTTGGCGCAGGAAGTAGGTTCAATCACCACTGCTCCAGATCTGAAAGGAGTATAGGCATTCAGATGATGTGGCAAGGGACTACCCCCCCCCACCCAGAAACCGACAACGTTGCCTTTCGAGTCGGTTTTCTCATCCTGAAAATCAAAAACAGCGCGGCTATAGACTAATTGCATTAGATTTCCCCAATTCTGCACAAAATCGGTCAACGCACCTGCGTGCGGATTACCATCCACTGTAATCGTTGAGTCGACGCCGTCGGGGAATACTACACTCATACCAATGACGTTATTTTCTCCGCACCCGTGCCCAATGACGACGTTGTTGGTAATTCGGGTATTTTCATTAACCGTTGCAGTTTCCAGCCGGGTATGAGCGGATGCGGTTTGCGCCGTGCTTGCCAGAACGGCGATCGCCAGGGCGCTGGTGATAGATAGATTAAGTTGCTTCATCGTTAACATGCCAAATTTTCCGTTGAGTTTAGTTATTCTTTTATGCTGCAAAATATCCACATTTTCATTTGAAACCATCGATCCGATGGGCAACGGTTCAAAATTAAATTGAAAAAGCCTTTTCTCACAATTGACGAGGAAATTTGATTTCCCGGCAAATCATCGAAAAAGAATCGTTTTCTGGGCGCAATCTTATTTTTCATTGCATGAGATGACAATGTGGCAAATTGTCGCACCGTGCTAAAGCCCGATTAATAGCCGTTTCAGCCTGCTGCGGCAATTTGCCGCATTCCAAAAACCCGGCGCTCATCACTACAATCCCGGCGCCGCAAAAATGAACCTGGCATTTCATTCTCTCTTTACTCGCGCATACGTTTATCTGATCAATAACCCAATGAATTCATTTACTTCTACCCTGCTGTCGAGCCGTGTCTGGCTGTACTGCACCGTTTTTCTGACCGGCGCGGCCGTGATGGTGTTCGAACTGCTGGGAACGCGCTTGATCGCGCCATTCTATGGCGCCAGTTTGTATGTCTGGACCTCGGTAATTTCCGT
>JAFEEV010000182.1 GCA_018240935.1 Pseudomonadota bacterium | reverse complement strand
TATGAGTTAGCTAATAAACCGAGGTGATCGTATGACCGAGATCATTGATGACCAGGTTGCAACTAATTTATATTTTGATAAGAATTTTAACAGTCAGGCTGTTAAGTTGTTGCCAGGTGAATACTATGTAACCGACAAGGATTTACTACTGGTGACGGTGTTGGGTTCGTGCGTTGCGGCCTGTATTCGTGATTGCTACAGTGGTATTGGCGGCATGAATCATTTTATGCTGCCTGATGGCGGAGGAGACCCCGGCAGTCCGCTGAATGCTTCAGCCCGCTATGGCACATATGCGATGGAGATACTGATCAATCAGTTGTTAAAGTTAGGAGCCCGGCGGTGTAATCTTGAAGCCAAAGTATTTGGCGGCGGCAATGTTCTGGATGGGCTTACCGTAGCAAATGTCGGTCAGCGCAATGCGGATTTTGTATTGAAATTTTTACAGACCGAGAAAATAAGAGTTGTAGCACAGGATTTGGTCGATATATTTCCCCGCAAAGTGTATTTTTTTCCAAAAAGCAGCAAAGTAATGGTGAAAAAATTGCGCAATATGCACAATACAACAATTTCTCAGCGTGAAAAGGACTATAGACAACGTTTGCATCAAGTCGATAGCGGCGGTGAGGTGGAGTTATTTTCCTGAGTTGTTGCTAATTGGATTTCATTGAGTTTTTTACCATGAAAAAGATAACAGTTATCGTTGTTGACGATTCGGCGCTAATTCGTAAGTTATTGAGCGAGATTATTAACAGCCAGCCCGATATGGAAGTTATCGGAGCAGCGGCCGATCCGCTGGCGGCACGCGAAATGATCCGGGAGCTGAATCCTGATGTGCTGACATTGGATGTCGAGATGCCTAAAATGGATGGGCTCGATTTCTTAGAGAAACTGATGCGATTGAGACCCATGCCGGTGGTCATGGTGTCGACCCTAACCGAAAGGGGATCGGATGTTACGTTCCGTGCACTTGAGCTGGGTGCGGTGGATTTCGTATCCAAGCCGAAAATCGACATTGCGGCTGGACTAAAGGATTATGGCAGTGAAATTGCCAATAAAATCCGTATTGCCAAGTCAGCGAGACTCAAACGAGCTGCGCCCTTGCCGGTTACGAAAAGTGCAACTGCCGATGCCGTATTGCCGTCGGTTTCCAATCGTATCGCATCAACAGAAAAATTAATTATAGTAGGTGCCTCTACAGGCGGTACGGAAGCAATCAAAGAATTTTTAACTCGTATGCAGCATAATTCACCGGGAATTCTGGTTACTCAGCATATGCCGGAAGGATTCACAAAATCATTTGCCAATCGCTTAAACAGCTTATGCAAGATATCGGTGGTCGAAGCGCAAGGCGGTGAAAGAGTATTGCCAGGACATGCATTTATCGCACCCGGACATTCGCATTTACTGCTGAAGCGCAGTGGTGCAAACTATATGACGGAGTTAAATCAAGGGGAACTCGTGAGTCGACATCGTCCATCGGTTGATGTACTATTTCGCTCAGCTGCAAATTGTGCAGGTAAGAATGCGATTGGTGTGATCCTGACCGGAATGGGAAAAGATGGCGCTGCCGGTATGCTGGAGATGCATAAAGCAGGTGCCTACAATTTCGCTCAAGATGAAGCAAGTTGCGTTGTTTTCGGGATGCCGAAAGAAGCGATTGCTGCGGGCGGAGTAAATGAAGTTGTTTCATTAAAGGATATGGCAAGAAGTGTCTTGGCAAAAATATCCGGTATGGGTTCACATGGTAATCGCGTATAGCCTGTATTAATGCTTACTTTTTACTTCGGGATAAAAAAGTACATTGTCAATGAAAAGGAATATTTCTCGATTTATTATTTTGATCGGCATCAGCTTCTTGTTAGTGAGTTGTGGATCGCTGCAAGAAAAGTCTTCACTTAAACAAGTTCCACGTCCTAGTGCCAATAAATCACCAGACTCCAGCCAAATTAAAAGAGCGCTTTACTCGCAGTTTAGTGAATGGCAAGGGGTGCGGTATCAGCGTGGCGGGCTTAGCCAACGCGGCATAGATTGTTCCGGTTTCGTGCATCTGACATTCAAATCAAAGCTCGGCATGCATCTGCCGAGAACAACCACGATGCAATCCATGGCCGGAAGAGAGATCAGGAAAAACGATCTAAGGGCGGGTGATCTGATTTTCTTCAAAACTGGCCCAGCTTCAAAGCATGTTGGAATTTATCTGGAGAAAAATAAATTTCTGCATGCTTCGGAGAAAAAGGGCGTCACCATATCCCGGCTTGATCATGTTTACTGGCAAGCCAACTATTGGAAAGCCGTTCGTATTTAGGTGCTAAGGAAGCTCTGAAAAAGGTAGCGAGCGACGGTCAGGCAAGGCGAGATCAGATGAAAAAGCGCAGTTTACAAGATGTAAATGAGCATTTTGAGTCTTATTTCAACACAGCATAATCGAGCGCAGTAGTTTTTCAGAGCTTCCCTAAAGCTGCGCATTCTGCACATCGGCTGGCGAATGTGATTGCACTTGATTCAGGGAAAAACAATGAACGAAGAAATTAAACAAAGGCTGCAAACAAAGGAAATCTGGCAACGTGGTCTTTTCATGCTTTTTTTCATGTTTGTCTACGGTTTTTCTAACTCTCTGGTCATCGCTATCCTGTTTTTTCAATATGCTACGTTGATAGTGACCGGGAAAGTAAATGAATTTTTGCTTGATTTTAGCCGCAATTTAAGCGTTTATATTCATCAGATCATTAACTTCCTGACTTTTAACAGCGAACAACATCCGTTTCCGTTCAGTGTATGGCCCACCGGCAACGATGCCGCTGCGATGATTAAAGATGATGACTGTAAAAACGATTAACGCACTTTCCCTTTGACCGGCTCAGACAAATTCCAAACCCGTGGCGGCTAATCCGATCAAATGGATGTGCTCGGCGTTGGCGGTTGAATCCGCCGCCAGTATGCCAAGGCTGCCCGCGTTGTAAGAGCCGTTTTGTAATACTCCGGTGTAGTAATTCAAATCACTGGTTGCCGGCGCAGCGCCGACGACATTGGTATAGAGCAAGTTTACGATGGCTGTATCGCTGGCATGAGCGCCAAGCTTGGTATTTATCGCCAATTCCATGAGATCGTTGTAACTCATACCGCCGTCCAGCAGCGTCAATCCGATTCCCGCGTATTCTTTGTTTGCCAATGAATCCTTGCCGAACACCGCGCCCAGTATTTTGGCGGTGATACCGGCGTTGCCATCGATATCCAGCGCGAGATGGTCGTTGCTAAAGTTGATTCGCTCGATACCGTTGAGCGTGTCGGTTCCTTCGGTATGCGTGTTGTCATTGATCGTAAAGCTGTGATCGGTGTTGCGGGTGATTGAGAAAGCGCTGCGGCTGCCGGTATAAACTGCGGTATCGATGCCGTCCTGGCCGTTGAGAATGTCATCTCCACCGCCGCCGTTCAGGCTGTCGTTGCCGCCTCCGCCAGACAGCGTGTCGTTACCATCCTTACCCTCGATCACGTTGTCGAGCGAATTGCCGGTGATTTGGTCGGCTGCTGCCGAACCGGCGGCATTCTCGTATTCTCCATAGAACCAGCGCAGATTGGCAGGGTCTTTGCCCAGCGCAATCGTATTCTGCGCATCGAAAGTACTCATCGACACTCCGGCCAGATGGGCGGCGCCCGTAATGTTGACGCCCATATTGAAGTAAGCGCCGCTGGTGTAATCCGATAGATCGACGGTATCGATCCCGCCGGTATCGAAATAGGTCCGGTACCCGGCGATTCCCGGTGTAATGGTGTCATTGCCAGATCCGCTTGTTCCGCTTCCTTCGCCGTAGGCTTGCTGCAGTGCGATTCCGTCCAAAATCATCGCCATATAAGCCTGATACAAGACCTTCGATCCGGGAACCAAGGAGTTTTGATCATCATACG
>JAFEEV010000181.1 GCA_018240935.1 Pseudomonadota bacterium | reverse complement strand
TACGAAGAAATGATCTGGGGAGACGCTCAAACGCCAGGCATGAAGCCGTACCACGCATTGAAGGAACTGAAGGAAAATGCGCAAAACGGGCTCAATTATTCCTTGGTGGAACAATTTGCGCAGTGCATCGGCATGTTCCCGGTAGGCAATCTGGTTGAACTGAACACCGGCGAGATCGCCATCGTACTCACGCATAACCGCACTCAGCGATTCCTCCCGCGCATCATGATCATTTGCGACGCGCAAAAGAAACCGTACAGCACCCCGTTGACCATCGACCTGAGAACTGCCGGCGCAAATCCGGCCGGGGTTCCGTATGCCATTGCCCATGATCTGCCCCAAGGCGCTTATGGAATCGATCCTAAGCAATATTATTTATAAACCACTGTTGACCAGCAGTATCCTGCCTTCATGACTGTTCTCACCTATCAGAATTTCTTAAAAAGAGCCGCGCAAGAATTGAATCACGCGCGCTCGTCCGGTTCTCACAAAGCGGTGCTGGTCGTCAATTTTGAACGGCTGGCGGAATTGGATGGCGTATTGGGGTTTAGCGCTGTTGATGACATTCTGCAACAAGTCGCCAATCAGTTGAAAAGCGCGCTGCATCCGGCGGATCTGGTCGGCATTTCAGGACGTTATCAACTATGCTGTTTATTGGGCGAATTGCTCACCGATGCGCACGCCATGTTAGCCGCGCATAAAATTATCCGGATCCTGGCACAGCCGTTTGCATTCGGCAGGAGAAACATTATCCTCGCTCCGCGTATCGGCGTGGCGATACAAAACCAAAGCAACCATACGCTGGATCAATTGATGAGTAACGCCAGTTCGGCGCTGCGCCGGGCAAAGCAGGATCAAGATCCGATCAAGCTTTTTCATATCGAGCAGGAAGATCCGCTGCTTTTCCATATCGATCTTTGGTCCGATCTGGGCAATGCCATCGAAACAGGCGGCTTGTATCTGGGTTATCAGCCGCAAATCGATATCGCCAGCGGCAAGATCAAATCAACCGAAGCGCTGTTGCGCTGGGTTCATCCTCATCACGGACCGATTCGAACCGACAAATTGATCCAGATCGCCGAAGGAACCGCGCTGATGCCGAAAATCACGCTGTGGGTTTTTCATACCGCGTTGCGAGAGTGCTGCGAATACCGCCAAGCGGGATTGCACGCCGGAGTTTCAATCAATTTTTCCGCCGACGATCTGCGCGATCCCGAGCTCACCGACCTGGTTTCTCAAGGCTTAGCCCTATGGAACGTGCCGCCTGGCGATATTACCGTCGAGCTGACCGAAACGGCCGTCATGGCCAACGATGCAGGGACTTTGGATACGCTGTATAAGCTGAAGGACATGGGTTTAAAGCTGGCCATGGACGATTTCGGAACCGGTTATTCATCGATGGCGCGCATGCTGGATTTGCCGTTGGATGAAGTAAAAATCGATATGATCTTTGTCCGGCACATGGCGACCCGCCATAAGCATGACCGTATCGTCGACTCCATGATCAATATGGCGCACCGCCTTAATTTATCGGTTGTTGCCGAAGGTGTGGAAGACATTAAGACTTACCAGCGTCTACAAGCATTGGGATGCGACGTGATTCAAGGTTACCTGATCGGCAAAGCCATGCCGTTGCCGGAACTCATCGCAACCGTCAACAAGCAATCCCTCGATTTCTTGCAAACTCCGCCGCGCATGGTTACCGAAGGTTAAGTTTCATCCGCTTGCGCGTTCGCCCGGATTAATCCAATCCCGGAATCTGGAACTCATGCCGATCCGCAGGCAAACCTGCCCGGTTGAAGAATTCCTCGCTTAATTCCGACAGCGGAACATCCCGGCACTCCAAGTTCACAACCAATTGCCCGTTCCGTTCCACCGCAACACCATCTTTCGGCCCCCAGCCCTTGCCGATCGCCGAATATACGATGTACTGGCGCGCACCGTTGATGAAGCGCAGATAACCGCCGCCACCGCCCGCAAACATCAGCGTGCGCGCTTGCACATAGGACGCCGCCGGGCTTGCCTGAGCCACATCCGGAAACACCAATTCAAGCGCGCCTTTGGGTCCGAAGCGGTATTGCAAATAACCAGTAGTAGCAGAAAGATCGGCCGATGCGCACACCGAAACGGTTTTTTTACCCACCGAACAGGAAAAGATGATGTGTTCCTGCGCGCGGCAATGCGATTCCGCCGCCCATGCCGGAACGGCCAGCAAGCCGATCAGCCCGCCGATCCACGCAGCATTCTTCAAGTCAATAAGGCGTAATATTTTTTGAAATGGCTGATGCGATCGTCCAATCCCAGCGTCCCGCCGTTCACTTTCTTGGTAATCTTGGTCACCGCATCGTCGCTCGCCCCTTCATCAGCCAGCTGATTGAGCGCTTTGTTATTCCAGAACCACGCGGCGGACAATAACGGGTATTTCGTTTTGACCCAATCGGGATTGGCGACGACATCATCGCCGATCGCGTTGGCAAACGCACGGTAATTATCCTTGCCGGTCAGTTGAATATAGCCCCGGCCGCGATACTTGTAGCCTTCCTTACTCGCCTCGTCGCCGTTACCCATGCGGTTGGCGTAAACCCGCGCGGCGATCATTGAAGGCTGGCGCGCATAACTATTCGCCAGATCATCGGGAAAATATTTTGGGAAAACCTTTCTCAAACCATCGGCGGAGTAATTCAGATTCTCTTCCAATGCTTTGAACTCCATACTTTCATGCGCGCATTGCGCAAGAAAATGCGCCAGGCGCAACGGCGTATCGATCGCAAACTTATCCGCGCAATCCGGGATTTGATCCAGTACAGCATCCGGAACATAATTCTTCAGCTTGTCCAGGGGCAGCATTTTTACCCTCCCAAATGAAATGTTATTTCTGGCCGGCATACAATAAATAAGCCGATCCGCATTATAATCAGAATTTCACAGCCGCATCTTGTTATGCCGACGATAAAACCGCTTCCCGAGTTATTGATCAACCAGATCGCCGCCGGCGAGGTCGTCGAGCGTCCGGCGTCGGCGCTGAAGGAAATCCTGGAAAACAGTATCGATGCCGGCGCCAAAAAGATTACCGTGCAATTGCAGCAAGGCGGCATCAAACAGATTCGCGTCAGCGATGACGGCGGCGGTATCGCCAAGGATGAGCTGCTGCTGGCGCTGACACGCCACAGCACCAGCAAAATCAGCACACTGGAGGATTTGCAGCGCATCACCAGCCTGGGCTTTCGCGGTGAGGCGCTGGCCAGCATCGCGGCGGTTTCGCGCTTGACGCTGGTCAGCCGTCAAACCGGGCAAGATCACGCCTGGCAGATTCAAGTGGACGGCCGCCAAGTCTCGCAACCCGAGCCCGCCGCGCTATCCGGCGGAACGGTGCTGGATGTCAACGATTTGTACTTCAATATCCCGGCGCGGCGCAAATTCCTGAAATCCGAGATCACCGAGTTCGCGCACTGCGACGAAGCCTTCAAGCGCATGGCATTATCGCAGTGCGGCATTGAATTTACCCTGCAACATAACGGCAAAGTGCGCCGCCTGCTGCGCCCCGCCAATTCCGCGCAGCGCATCGCAGCGATTTTGGGCGAAGAATTTGATCAAGCGGCGGCGGTTGTCGAAGAGCAATCCGCCGGCATGCGGCTGCACGGCATGGTCGCGCT
>JAFEEV010000180.1 GCA_018240935.1 Pseudomonadota bacterium | reverse complement strand
TATCTTAACGTTCGGATGCGATTCGCAAAAAAACTAAATTCTGCTGCTATCCCGGCCACAGATTGCCGCTGACTGAGTCAACCGGCCGGATTTGCTGCTTTATTCTAGCGCAATATGATACTGAGTTATTGTTTGTTTGGTAAGCCGGATGATCGTTTTACCCGGACTTGTTCAGGCAGCCGGCGATCTCGTTCTTTTGAGCGCTGGCGCTAAAGTTTTGCGCAGCGATTGCCGGTGCGCCGCCTGATGTCGTGTCAGTTACCAGAGCGGCTGCGGCAAGTTATTGCGGCGGGGGCGAGGGCGGATTTCCGGGAGGCGGGGGCGGCGGAGTAAAGCCGGATGGCGCCGAACTAGCGCCGCTGCCGGTAATTGCGGGTGCGCCGCCGGTTATTCTGCCGGATACCGGAACACGATGCCCTTTGGCATACATGCATTGAATATAACTCATGTCGTAGCGCTGCTGATTGACGTATGCCGATGTGCTGGCAGCGCCTGACCCGGTTAACCCGCCGGCGAGCAGACCGGTGCCGGCACCGATTGCCGCGCCCCCGCCGCCCGCAATAGCGGCGCCAGCCGCAGCACCCAGGCCGGCGCCAACCGCCGCGCTTTGCATACCGCTGGACTGCGCTGATTGCCGCGGCGTCAGACCGCCGATTTGTTCATACGCATAGCGGCGGCAATCGTAATCATCATGCCGGAATTGTTCGAAGCTTTTGCCGGAACCCGGCAAAATCATCACGCTCGGGCCGGACGGTAAATTGGCGCACGCTGCGAGCAGGCAGTTTATTGACAGCAGCAACAATTGTCTGATTGTTTTCATCGCGTTTACTCCATCTTGTGCTTTGCGGCTTAAAGCCAATTGCAGCCGGACGCCGGAAGAATCCGGTTCATGCGGATTGCTGAGTTTGTTTTTGCCCGGCACGGCTTGCAACAATTACCCCTGTCAAAGAGTAGTAGAAAAAAGGTATCATATAGGATGCAAAATTTTAATAGTGATATATTTTAGGAGAAAATAAGAATGTCGCAAAAACACCCGGTTATCGCCGTTACCGGATCATCAGGCGCAGGAACCTCAACGGTTAAAACTAGTTTTGAACATATTTTTCGCCGTGAGAAGCTCAACGCGGTGGTGATCGAAGGTGACAGTTTTCACCGCTATGATCGTGAAGCGATGAAACAAGCCGTTGCCGAATCAGAAAAAAACGGCGGTCGTCCGATCAGCCATTTTGGTCCTGAAGCTAATGAATTTGAAAAATTGGAAGCGCTCTTCAAAGAATATGGCGAAAAAGGTACGGGGCAGAAGCGTTTGTACTTGCATAACGAAGAAGAAGCTGCGCCCTGGAATCAAAAACCAGGAACATTCACATCCTGGTCTCAGATTCCAGCCGGATCCGATTTGCTGTTTTATGAAGGCCTGCACGGCGGTGCGAAAAGCGACACGGCCGATGTCGCCAAATATGTCGATCTGCTGGTCGGTGTCGTACCGATCGTGAATCTCGAGTGGATTCAGAAAATTTACCGCGACACCAATGCGCGCGGCTATTCCGCGGAAGCTGTTACGCACACCATTTTGCGCCGCATGCACGATTATGTGCACTACATCACGCCGCAATTTTCGCGCACACATATCAATTTTCAGCGCGTGCCCACGGTCGATACTTCCAATCCGTTCATCGCCCGGGAAATTCCGACGCTGGACGAAAGTCTGGTGGTGATTCGCTTCAGATACCCTGAAATGGCGGATTTTCCATACCTGCTGAGAATGATCCATGACTCGTTCATGTCCCGTCCGAACACCATTGTCGTTCCAGGCGGAAAAATGGGTATGGCGATTGAATTGATTTTGACGCCGCTGATTCTGGATATCGTGGCCAAAAGCAGGGCATAGCAACAACTGAGCATCGATTAGTTCAGGAATCTCGATAATATGAATCAATTCAGTTGTCGGATTCTGAATTAATCGAACCGCCCGAAAACTCATTGCTCGCAATTTTTTTCAGGCATAACAAGTTGCTTCAGGTCGTTTTGGTTACATGACTTCTTTATTATCAGACCTCAATCCGCAGCAACTCGAAGCCATCACGCTGCCGCACCAATCGGTATTGGTGCTGGCCGGCGCCGGTAGCGGCAAAACGCGCGTTCTGACAACGCGTATCGCGTATTTGATCCAATCGGGTCAAGTGAGTCCGTACGGCATTCTCGCCGTGACGTTTACCAACAAAGCGGCCAAAGAAATGCTGACGCGCATTACCGCAATGCTGCCGGTCAATCCGCGTGGCATGTGGGTCGGCACGTTTCACGGTTTGTGCCATCGCATGCTGCGCACTCATCATCAAGATGCCGGTTTGCCTCAAGCGTTTCAAATTCTCGACTCCGCCGACCAATTGGCTTTAATCAAACGCATTCTGAAAGATTTACTTGCTGACGAGAAAAAATTTCCGCCGCGCCAAGTGCAGTGGTTCATCAATAACGCTAAGGAGGCTGGATTGCGTGCGGCTTATGTTGCCGTGGAAGACGCTTATTCGCGCCGTCTGCAAGAGTTCTACCAAGCTTATGAGTCGCAATGCCAGAAGGAAGGCGCGGTGGATTTCGCCGAATTGCTGTTGCGCTGTTATGAATTGCTCAACCGCAATGAAATCCTGTGCCGGCATTATCGTGAACGTTTTCAACATATTCTGGTGGATGAATTCCAGGATACCAATCCGCTGCAATACAAATGGCTGAAGCTGCTCGCCGGCGCGGGAAGCCAGAATGCCGCGGCGGTTTTTGCCGTCGGCGATGACGACCAAAGCATTTATGCGTTCCGTGGCGCTTATACCGGCAACATGCGCGACTTTGAGCATGACTTCGGTATCACCCGGATTATCAAGCTGGAACAGAATTACCGCTCGCATGGCAATATCCTGGATGCGGCCAACGCCTTGATTGAAAACAACAGCGAGCGTCTGGGAAAGAATCTCTGGACGGCGGAAGGCAAGGGAGAACTGTTGCGCGTTTACCATGCGCCGAACGATTTCGATGAGGCCGCTTTTATCGTCGATGAACTCAAAGCCTTGCACGCACAAGGCATCGCATTGTCGGAAATGGCGTTGCTGTACCGTTCCAATGCGCAATCGCGCGTGCTGGAGCATAGTCTGTTCAATGCTGCACTACCGTATCGCGTGTATGGCGGCATGCGTTTTTTCGACCGCCAGGAAATCAAACATGCGCTGGCTTACTTACGCCTGATTGCCAACCCAGGCGAC
>JAFEEV010000017.1 GCA_018240935.1 Pseudomonadota bacterium | reverse complement strand
CTTTATCGGGATCGTAGCGGTAAATCGAAAACTTCATAGACTGGCTCCGGCTGGTTGGATGATGGATTCAAGTCAAAAATAATTTCGAATGGCATGAAGTATACAGATTTGAAACCGGATTGGTATCGTTTGGTTGAAATTGCAAATAATATAGGCTGCAAAATGCAATTCATTGGCCAAAGGTATTCTCTGAATATGAAAAAAAACGGGGGTGTAAATAATTTTGTGTAAATGGTCATATTGCAGGAAACTGCTTCTATATTTTTGGAGTAAAAATGACCACACCCAAACCCCTGCCGACCGGCTTAATTGATAGCCTGCTGGCCGATTACAAAAAGCCAGAAGATTTAATCGGTGAGCATGGTCTTCTCAAGCAACTCACCAAAGCGTTGGTTGAACGTGCCCTGCAAGCAGAAATGGCCGAGCATCTTGGTCACGATAAGCACGAAACGGTAAACAATGCCACTGGCAATACCAGAAATGGTAAAAGCCGTAAGACCCTGAAAGGTGAACTCGGTGAGTTACCCATCGAGATCCCCCGTGACCATGAAGGCAGCTTCGAGCCTCTGATCATTTCCAAGCATCAGACCCGCTGGGCGGGCTTTGATGACAAAATCCTCTCGCTGTATGCCCGTGGCATGACGACGCGTGAAATCCAGCAGCACCTCACCGAAATGTATGGCACAGAAGTATCACCTACGCTCATTTCTACGGTCACTGACGGTGTAATGGATGAAGTAAAACAGTGGCAATCGCGGCCTCTCGATGCGGTGTATCCTGTGATCTATCTCGATTGTATCCACGCCAAAGTCCGTGACGCTGGTAGCGTTCGTACCAAAGCGATTTACCTGGCGATCGGCATTAACATGGAGGGCCATAAAGAAATACTGGGCTTATGGATTGCTCAGACCGAGGGTGCCAAGTTCTGGCTCAGCGTTGTCACTGAACTCAAGAATCGTGGCGTGCAAGATATCTTTATCGCCTGTGTTGATGGCTTAAAGGGCTTTCCCGAAGCGATTGAAACCGTCTATCCGCATGCCATTGTACAACTCTGTATCGTGCACATGGTTCGTAACAGTCTCAACTACGTCGGCTGGAATAAACGCAAGGAAGTAGCTGCTGATTTACGTTTGGTCTACAGCGCCGCCACGATTGACGAGGCTGAGCAAGCGCTAGCAGACTTTGAAGATAAATGGAACAATGCTTATCCACCAATCGCCCGGTCTTGGCGCAACAATTGGCAACGCATCATTCCATTCTTCGACTACCCGCCTGAGATACGGCGCATTATTTACACCACCAATGCGATTGAGTCAGTCAATATGAGCCTACGCAAAGTCAGCAAAAACCGCGGATCGTTTCCCAACGATGAGGCCGTGATCAAATTGTTCTATTTGGCTCTCAGCAATATCGCCAAAAAATGGTCTATGCCACTAAGAGATTGGAAATCAGCACTAAACAGGTTTACTATTCAATTTAACGAAAGAATGCCTCGGCATTATTAACCTCCGTTTACACAAAATCTAGGACACCCCCTCCCAGACCGAAATATCCCAAATCATCCGCAACCCGCCCTTCTTCTACGATAGAAAATTCTACTGCTTTGCTCCTCTAATTTTTGGGGGGATTACCCATCTCCTTCAGGAATAATTCCTTGCAGGTCTGCTTGCGTTTGTTCGAGTACTCAGCGTCTACAAAGGTTATCTGTTTCATGGGTTGGCTCTGAAAGGGAAGATACCTGTATCTTGCCAGATCAATCATCGTTCGCACTTTTTCAGAGTTTCCTTAATGTGAAGTGCACCGAGTGACTGAGGAATGGCGGAATCGCTACAACCATGAGCTGCCCCATGAATCGTTTGGCAGATTTCCTCCTATCCAGTTCACTATGGCAAAATCCCAATAGCCTCTACTTTTGATTGGATCGGGAACTCGAGGGGATTACAGATTGGTTCAATCGAAACTGAGTACGGAAAGTAAAATTACCACCGAATCCCGAAGGATTCGGTGGAAAAACACCCTACGAACGCTTAATTGAAATAGAGGAAACTTATTTCAAAATCTAGCATAGAACCCAATTCAACACGCCCATGACCTCCAGGATCATTGTGACACTTTCATCACAATATTTGTGCTTAAAAATGCTTGGGTTAAGCGGTCCATTTACAATAAATAGGGATTGTAAATATTAACAGGTAAGGCAAAAAAGCATAAAACTATAGAACTTAGGAAAAATCAGTTTTTGTTCAGCGAAGGCTGATATCTGGTTACATATCTTCCTCTATTTGCAGGTTTGCCAAATTTTAATGAGATCAAAACATAAGCTATAAAAAACACCACGCCTATTAATCCGTCGGTAATGATCCAATTAAAAATATGTCTTGTTAATTCAAACATCGACAACAAACTCACTCCTATAGCGACAGCTGAAATAACAAATATTTGCTTTATTGACATGATAATCTCCTCGATTATGGAAATACTTACTTAAAAATAGTTTGTACTTAATCGATTTTCATCAGATGAACTATCGATTACACAAAACAACAGCTTTACCTAGTCTTGCTTTGAGCGAACCAATAGTATTGAAGAATCAACTTTAGCGACTAATTGCTCCGCAACCGATCCTAAATAGAAACGCTCTAATCCACGACGATTTGAGGTCCCTACCACTAACAAATCCGCTTTCCAATCATAAACAGCAGCAGCGATAGCGTCAGCAATACCACTTAAACCATATTCAACGTCAGCTTTAAGAAGGCGAGTTTCAACACTTAATACATCGGTTTCCGACTTTGCTTGCTCTAAAATCTCTTTGCCTTTGCCTGCATCAGCTTCATTCTCACTACCAATGCAGTGAACAATGCATATTGCTGCATTGTAGGTGTTAGCTATATTGATCGCTTCCGCTAATGCCTGCTTAGCTATATCGCTGCCATCCACCGCTACCATTATCTGTTTATACATACAATTTTCTCTAATTGAATTTCTGATTGTTTATTAAAAATAAGCAATAACTTAGCCTAAGACACAAATCAGTTTACGATAAGTTATGCGATGGCATTTTTGCTTGCAGATTATTACCGTGCGTTTTTTTCAAATAAACGAAATATTTCTTGATTACAGAAACTAACATTCTATTAAACATAATAAATTCTCCTGACAGTTACTTCGACACACTTATAAGCAATACTTTGATTTTTCCTTTCGTAAACAGTGAACTGTTTACGAAAGATATGTCACACAAACACCTTGCTTATTGCAAATTACTATTATCTTTTCTCAAATTATCGAAATACCGCTTAACAACCGATCTCCCAGGCATATTTTCATGCTTGGTATAAACCAAGTAATGAACAACACCATGTATCGCCATCGCAATCAATAAGCCTTCAAAGATACCAACTTTATAAACTAACCCTGCCGTCAAGAACGCCAGCATCAATGCATAGGGGCCGTAATGCGTAACATGCACCAGACCAGCGATCATCTTATAGCCTGTAAACAGCATAATGGCCGCCAAAGCGAACTTCGGCAAATAGTCCAAATAATGTGTATTGAACGTAAAGAAACACACAACGGAACCAATAACCAGAACAGAGAACTTTGTCATAGCACCGGCCAGCTTATTGGTAGTGCTCTTTGCCAAACCATCCAGATTAGTCATGCCGCCAAAGAAACTTGAGCCTAAATTAGCAATCCAGATTGCAAGCAAACTGTTATTACTATTGGTTTTACGTTTCAACGGGTCGATTTTCTCAATGGCTGCGTTACTCATAACCTGCTCAATCACATCTACAATAGCCAGCATAGCGCAGAAGAACAGCATATAAGCCAGCATCAAAATTGTCGTGTCTTCGCTTGGAAGCGGCAATTTCAACTCTAGATCAACATCTTCTACGGAAATCATCGGCACCGATACAAATTGAGCCAAGATCACGCCACCTATGATGATGGCAAAGTAAGGAATTGCTGGCTGAGTGTCTTTAAATTTTGAGAATAAGAACAGAAAGAAAGCAAGCCCGCCTGCTGATATTGCAGCCATTTGAATACGCGCCTCATTCCAGAAATCTTCTGTCACCAATTCTGCAGGTATCTCGTAGGTAAACTCTGAAAACTTGAGCAGAATCTTTAAGCCAACGCCCGCCAGCAATCCTTCAACTAGGTACACCGGAACTGCAACCAACAAGTATCGCTGCCAGTTAAATTTCCAAATAATGGCTTGCATAACAGCGGTCATAAAAATACAAAATGCCATGTTCTGAATACCGAAAGCAGCAACGCCCATTGCCAGCACTGGCGCCAATCCAGCAGCAATACCTGGAGAACCAATAAAATTGCCTGGTTTGAACCAGGCATTTATCCATCCAATAAATGAAGCAAAAGCCACTGTCGCCAAACCCACTTTGATCGGATAATTCGACATAATCGCAATACCGATCGTTAATGGAATAGCCATTGCTCCAGTTATCAATCCTGCCGCCGTATCACGGAAAAAGTACTGCGACTGAAAAGCAGCTGATCCCTCTTTTTTGGTAGTCTCTACAGTTTTTTGCTGCGAGACTACTGATTCGTCATCTAATCGTGACGCCATAAATTACCTCTCTCTCGTAAACTATTAGTGATAAACTTCAAAAACTTTTCAAAATCAGTTTTCAAAGCCAACTAGCTTGTTGAAGAATTTTTCCTCATTGAAAGAGATCACCATTCTGCAATCAGTTATTTTCTCAGCAACAGGCATTCCCAAGATCGCAAAATTTTTTCTATTTCAGCCTTCGTGATAGAGATTCTTCAAGAATATAAGCTTGAGATAATCCTATCGCTTCGTAACTGCGTTGTATATTAGGAAAATTATTATTGTTTAACGAGCAAAATTACCAATTACCCTAGTCATAAACATTACTACTTAATGGCAATATATTTGCTATATTTAATGCAAAAACCTTACTTAATTAGGAGTATTTACTTAACAAAAATAAGCAAAATACTTAGATAATTTCCTCCATAATTCTTAAATGAGAAGATTCAAAAAATCTGCATTAATTTATTTAAATAAATATATTCAATTAGATATATAAATTTAACAGAACCAGCCTGATTAAAATTCGGCAGCGATTGCTCTCACAGAAACAAACCGGCGCGTAAAAAAATTTGCTGAGGGAAAGCTGACCGACTCACAAAGTAAGCAGAAACAGAAATATCACTTAGGGTTTGATGCGAGTAGGATGCGATAGATTGATACTACTTTTTACTTATGCCGTCCTAAGTATACACATGACAAATATATTTATAGCTAAGTGATTGGAATAATTCAGAATAACCAAGAGATCAAAGAAAACTGCCGATTGTATAGCTCCTATTAGTAACATAAAACTGCTAAATGCGCCTTTATGGAGATCAGAAATAGAGTTTAATTATCATAGTGTTAGATAGGCACTGACATTCCGAAGGTGAAACTAGCCAACGCGATCACACTACATCAATATCACATCGTACTGCTCTTGCGTATACGATTCTTCGACCTGAAGACTGATCGGTTTCGCTATGAAATCGCCCAATTGCGCCAGGCTTTGCGATTCCTCATCCAAAAACAAATCGATCACTTGCTGCGACGCCAGAATGCGAAACTCGTTGGCTTCAAACTGTCTGGCTTCGCGCAGCAGCTCACGCAGTATTTCGTAACAAATCGTTTGCGCGGTACGAATTTCACCTCTTCCTTGGCAAGTCGGGCAAGTTTCGCACAACACATGCGCCAGGCTTTCCCGGGTGCGTTTGCGTGTCATCTCGACCAAGCCCAGCGCACTGAATCCGTTGACGGTTATACGCGTGCGATCTTTTGATAATGCTTTATTAAATTCCGCCAAAACAGCCTGCTTATGTTCTTCGGAATCCATATCGATAAAATCGATAATAATAATACCGCCGAGATTGCGTAAACGAAGTTGTCTGGCGATGACCTGGGCCGCTTCCAGGTTAGTTTTGAAAATAGTATCGTCAAAGTTACGCACACCGATAAATCCGCCAGTGTTCACGTCCATCGTGGTCAGCGCTTCCGTTTGATCGATAATCAGGTAGCCGCCGGACTTCAGATTGACGCGTTTCGCCAAAGATTTTTCAATTTCTTCTTCCACACTGTACAAATCGAACAATGGGCGGTCACCGGTATACAGCGTTATACGCTCGGCTATATATGTCATGTAGTTGTGCGCAAATCGCACCAGCTTTTGATAATTTTCCCGCGAATCGACGAGAATGCGGATAGTGTCTTCATCAACGAAATCCCGTAATACCCGGTGACTGAGATCAAGATCCTGATAAAGCAATACCGGCGCAGCAATGGTGACCGATTTTTGTTGAATGTCACGCCATAGCCGGTGCAAATATTCAAGGTCGGCGCGCAGATCGTTTTCATCCGCAGTCTCGGCCATAGTGCGGATAATATACCCGCCCTTTTCTTCCGCAGGCAGAATCTGCTGCAACTTGTCGCGCAACATCTCACGTTCGTTATCGTCTTCAATACGCTGCGAAATACCGATATGCGACTCTTGCGGCAAAAACACCAGCAAACGTCCTGCCAGACTTATCTGTGTTGACAGCCGCGCGCCCTTGGTGCCGATTGCATCCTTGATTACTTGAACCAGGATACTGTTTCCTTCATATAATAATTTCTCAATGGGTTTGGCTGCATCACCCTCTTGACCGGAATCGCGGATATCCGCCACATGTAAAAAAGCAGCGCGGTCAAGGCCAATATCGACAAATGCGGATTGCATGCCTGGCAAAACACGGCTGACACGCCCATTATAGATATTCCCGACGATGCCCCGGCCGCTTGTCCGTTCAATATGCAATTCTTGCGTCACCCCTTGTTCCAGTATCGCCACCCGGGTTTCTTGCGGCGTGATATTGACAAGAATTTCATTACTCATATTTGATTAGGCTAATATAAAAACGGATATTTGAAGCTGGCGCCCCATACTGTAGAGGGTCATATGACGAAACAATCATGATGGGAAAGCACAATTCAATTTTAATCGAATGTTGCCACACTCAATTAACCGTTATTGAAAAATTGTGATACCGGCTTCCTCAAGCAACTGCGCCGTCTCGTAGAGCGGCAATCCCATGATGCCGCTATAACTGCCCGAGATCTCGACGATGAAAGCGGCCGCCACACCTTGAATCGCATAAGCCCCGGCTTTGTCCAGAACATTATTATTCGCCAGATAATGCCTGATCTCACGTTCGCTGATCTCGCGAAAACGTACGGTCGATACCGACAATCGCATTTGTATGGTATCGCGGACACCGACCCCGATCGCAGTTAGCACTTGGTGCGAACGGCCCGACAATATCTTCAACATTTCTTCGGCATGTGCATTATCCCGCGGTTTTCCGAGAATGCATCCGTCAATCGTCACAATGGTATCAGCCGCCAGCACTGGCTGAACCGGTAAGCGGCGCTGCAATATCCGTTTCCAGCCGGCATCGGCTTTAGCGCGGGTAATGCGGTAGATATAATCAGCGGGAACTTCATTGGCAAGCGGCTGCTCATCGACATCGATGGTTCGCCCCAAGGTTTCCCGCATCATCAATAAATTAAATTTCACGCCGATCTGGCGCAGCAATTCGCGCCTGCGAGGGCTTCTTGATGCAAGGTAGATTTGGTTTTCGGAAAGCATCACAGTTTATACAATCGCACTACATCCGGCGCATTGCACCGGTTTGATCATCGCATCCAATTTTTCCGGTGATGGTTGTGAACGGCATGTGTTCATCGGTACGCAATCAATTTTAAGCTCTGTGATAAGGATGATTCTTGTTAATCGATACAGCGCGGTAAATCTGTTCCGCCAGTAAAACTCGTACCAAGCCGTGCGGCAATGTTAGTTTCGATAGTGCCATCATGGCATGCGCCGCTTGCTTGATATCCTCATGCAAGCCGTCTGCGCCGCCAATGATAAATGCAATGGCATTTTGCGTCATCATCCACTCTTGAATGACATCGGCAAACTTTATTGTGGTCCATTGCTGGCCTCGCTCATCGAGAACCACAATGTAGCAATTCGGCGGTAAAGCGGCGCGAATTCTTTGACACTCCGCTTCCAGGAGCTGCACAACCGTTTTTCCTCCGGCTCGCTTTTCCGGTTTGATTTCAATCAAATTCACGGTTATTTCACCGGGCAAGCGCTTGATATACTCAAGATAACCCGTTCTGATCCAATCCGGCATTTTGTTGCCAACCGCGAGTATAAAAAACTTCATGAGCCGATGGAATTCATTCACAACCCTCGGGAGCCTCAACTACGCTCCGACCACAATGCTTTCAAATTGTAATATTCGCGTACTGCCGGCAGCATGATATGCACAACCACATCGCCCAAATCCACCAGCACCCATTCACCCGATTGTTCCCCTTCGGCACTGTGCACTTTCCCCCCGGCTGCTTTCACTTTTTCTTGCACATTATTAGCCAGCGCCTTTGTCTGACGCGTCGAGTCCGCGCTGGCGATAATGATGAACTCGAACATCGAGGTAATTTTAGACACATTGATGACGTCGATATCACGCGCCTTGATCTCTTCCAATGCATCAACAATGATAGTTGCCAATTTTTCAGAATTCATAGATTTCCGGTATATAACCGATTGGATTTAATATATTCAGAGACATTTTCAGGAAGTAAATAGCGGATACTTTTTGCCGTGCCGATCAGCGATCGTATCTGTGAAGCGGATATTTCCAGCAACGAGGTACGCGCAGTATAAATACAGCCGCCGGGTTGCCGCGCCAAATCACTGGCATCCGCGGCGTGGCGAGATGAATATTCATGGCGTATTTCGGCCGGCAAATCTTTCTCACCGCTAATCGAGACAAAACCCGGGCGGCCAACTACGATTAAGTGACACAAATTAAGTAGTGTTTGCCATTCAGACCATTGGTTGATCTTGATGAATGCATCGATTCCCAACACAAAACACAGCGCGGTATTTTCTCCCAATTCACAGCGGTATTCCCGCAATGATTGCACCGTCGTGCTGGTTCCGGGCCGGTTTATTTCCCGTTCATCCAGTGCAAACCGGCTATTATCCTGAATCGCCAGCCGCACCATGGCAGCCCGGTGACCTCTGGATGCCGCAGGCGCGGCGCGCAAGCGGGGAGCTCCCGAGGGAACAAAGATCATGCGCTGCAAACCGATCGAATCGAGCAACTCTTCCGCGATGCGCAAATGACCGTAATGGATCGGATCAAATGTCCCGCCATAAATACCGACCAGAGGAAACTTATCGATAACTTCCTCCCCGGCGAGCATAAAAATACGCGATGCCTGTCATAACAATGCAAGGCGCATATCCGTCAATACTTCCGATAGATGCGTTGTGAAACGGGCCGCCGTCGCCCCGTCGATGACACGATGATCGTACGACAAAGACAAAGGCAGCATTAAACGCGGCACGAATTGACCTTCACGATATACCGGCTTGATACCGGCTTTGGAAATCCCCAGAATCGCAACTTCCGGTGCATTGATAATCGGTGTAAAGGCTGTTCCGCCGATCCCGCCCAGACTGGAGATAGTAAAACTGGCGCCTTGCATGTCGGCGGGCTTCAGCTTACCTTCGCGCGCCAGCGAAGACAGTCCGGCCAGCTCTTCCGCAATGGTGATGATTCCTTTCTGATCGGCATCCCGGATGACGGGCACGACCAATCCATTCACCGTATCGACGGCGAATCCGATATGATAATAATGCTTGATGACCAGACTTGTTTCGCCGTTGGAATTATTATCGAGCGAAGCATTGAATTCCGGGAATTTTTTCAGAGACGCAATCAATGCTTTCATTAAAAAAGCCAGGAGCGTTAATTTCACCCTGCTCTCTTTGCCGCTGTCATTGGATTCTTTGCGCAATGCTTCCAAATCGGTGATATCGGCCTCGTCAAATTGCGTCACATGCGGAATCATCACCCAGTTGCGATGGAGATTCGCGCCGGAAATTTGCTTAATCCGCGTAAGCGACCGTAATTCAACCGGACCGAATTTGGCAAAATTTACTTGCGGCCAAGGCAACAGATTCAGCGCAGCCCCCATACCGGCGCCGCTCGACTTTGATAGCTCGGCTTTTACAAAAGCCTGCACATCCTCCTTGAGAATGCGGTGCTTCGGTCCGCTGCCGGTAATCGATTCAAGATTGACGCCGAGTTCGCGCGCAAAACGGCGGATCGACGGACTGGCGTGCGCCTTGGATAAAGTATTACCGACTGGCGGCGCAGTTGGCGGCATGCGCTGCGGCGCTTGGTTAACAACCGGCTTCACTTCGGGTTGCGGTTGCGGCGGAGCTTCCTTGTGCGCAACCACGGTTTGGGAAGTTTGCGCAGGGACTTCCGCTTGGCCGCCAGCCGAAACCTCCAGGGTCAGAACCGCGCTGCCCTGCGATACTCTGTCACCGGCTTTGATCAATACTTCCTTGATCAGCCCGGAATATGGCGATGGAATTTCGATCGTCGCTTTGTCGGATTCCAGCGTAACCAGGGAATCTTCGGCTTGCACAACGCCGCCCGCTTTTACCAGCACTTCGATGACCGGCACTTCCTTGAAGTCGCCGATATCCGGAATGAGCACTTTCTTTAATTCAGCCACACGCTCTCCTCACACACCGTCGAAATGGGAAATGCAATTCTGTCCGGCATTGATTTAACTGACCGCCGGATTGGACTTTTCCGGATCGATACCGTATTTCTCAATCGCCTGTGTAACTTGCTGCTTGCCGATTATTCCTTCCTCCGACAATGCCTTGAGTGCCGCAACGGTAATGTAGTAACGATCCACTTCAAAAAAACGGCGCAGCTTTTGGCGCGTATCGGAACGGCCGAAACCGTCGGTACCGAGCACACGGTATCGTCCCGGCACAAATTCACGAATCTGGTCGGCATAAATCTTCATAAAATCAGTTGCTGCAACCACCGGACCTTCGCGTCCCTTGAAACAATTCTCCACATGTGATGATCTCGCCGGCTGTTCCGGATGCAGCATGTTCCAGCGGCTAACAGCCAGCGCTTCGCGTCTTAATTCGTTGAAACTGGTCACGCTCCAGACATCGGCGCTCACACCATACTCTTGTTGCAATATCTCCGATGCTGCGATGACTTCGCGCAGAATGGTTCCGGCACCCAATAATTGCACACGCAGCCCGCTTGCACCGGCATTTCCTGCGCGGAACAAATACATCCCACGCAAAATATCTTTCTCGGCACCGGCAGGCATTTCGGGGTGCGAGTAGTTTTCATTCATCACCGTGATGTAATAATAAACATCCTCCTGCTCCTGATACATGCGGCGCAAGCCATCCTGAATGATGACAGCCAGCTCGTAGGCAAACGCCGGATCGTATGAAACGCAATTGGGAATCGTCGACGCTACAATATGACTGTGCCCGTCTTCGTGCTGCAATCCTTCACCGTTCAATGTCGTGCGTCCCGCCGTTCCGCCCAGCAAAAAGCCGCGGCAGCGCATGTCGCCGGCAGCCCATGCCAGATCGCCGATGCGCTGAAAACCGAACATGGAATAAAAAATAAAAAACGGAATCATCTGGATGCCATGCGTACTGTACGCAGTCGCCGCCGCTATCCAGGACGACATGGCGCCCGCTTCGCAGATACCTTCCTGCAGAATCTGGCCGTGCTTGTCTTCCTTATAATACATCAGCTGATCCGCGTCTTGCGGCGTATACAATTGACCGGCCGACGACCAGATGCCCAATTGCCGGAACATGCCTTCCATGCCGAATGTACGCGATTCATCGGCGACGATCGGTACGACATGCGGGCCGATTTGCTTGTCTTTCACCAGGATGTTCAGAATCCGCACAAACGCCATGGTGGTGGACGATTCGTGCCCTTCTCCGCTGGCTTTCAGCAGCGCTTGAAAAGCCGATAACGGCGGCACTTGCAATGCTTGTGCATGGGTTTTACGGCGATGAAAAGTACCCCCCAGCGCCGCCCGCCGTTCCCGCATATACTTAAATTCCGCTGAGTCTTCGGGGAAAGTCAGGTAGGGAATATCATCGATTTTGTCGTCGGGAATATCCAGACCGAAGCGATTACGGAAAGCTTTTAACGAAGTCGTTCCCATTTTTTTCTGCTGATGGGTGATATTTTGCGCTTCACCCGCTTCACCCATGCCGTATCCTTTGATCGTTTTGGCCAGAATCACGGTCGGCTGTCCGGTATGTTTAGCCGCCGCTGCATAGGCGGCATAGACCTTATGAGGATCATGCCCGCCGCGGTTTAACCGCCAGATATCGTCGTCGGACATAGTGGCGACCATCTCCAGCAATTCCGGGTATTTGCCGAAAAAATGCTCGCGCACGTAAGCGCCGTCCCTGGCTTTAAAATTCTGATATTCACCGTCCACGCACTCCATCATGCGCTTTTGCAATAGCCCTTTGGTATCTTTCGCCAAGAGCGGATCCCAATAAGAACCCCAGATCACCTTGATGACGTTCCAGCCGGCGCCGCGAAAAGCGCCTTCCAGTTCCTGAATGACTTTGCCGTTGCCGCGCACCGGACCGTCCAGACGTTGCAAATTGCAATTGACGACAAAAATCAGATTATCCAGTTTCTCGCGCGATGCCAGTGGAATCGCGCCGAGCGACTCGGGTTCGTCCATCTCGCCGTCACCCATGAAAGCCCAGATTTTACGGCCATCGGTATTGACCAATCCGCGGCTGCCCAGATACTTCATGAAACGAGCCTGGTAAATCGCCATCAACGGGCCAAGCCCCATCGAAACCGTGGGAAATTGCCAGAAATTAGGCATCAGCCAAGGATGCGGATACGAAGACAAACCATTACCGCCGGTTTCCTGGCGGAAATTATTCAACTGCGCTTCGCTCAATTCACCGGACAAAAATGCATACGCATAAGCGCCCGGAGAGGAATGCCCTTGCAGGTAAACCAGATCGCCGCCATGCGTTTCGCACGGGGCGTGCCAGAAATGATTGTAGCCCACGTCGTACAGTGTTGCGGCTGAGGCAAAGCTGGCGATGTGTCCGCCGACATTGGTATTCTTGTTGGCGCGCAATACCATCGCCATGGCATTCCAGCGCACATACGAACGAATCCGGTGTTCGATGGCGTTATTACCCGGTGAGCGTTCTTCTTTTCCCGCCGGTATGGTATTGATATACGCCGTTGTGGCGCTATACGGCAGGTAAGCGCCGGAACGGCGGGCCTTTTCTATCAGTTTTTCCAGCAGAAAATGGGCGCGTTCGCCGCCGGCATTGGCGATGACCGAATCGAGCGCATCCAGCCATTCTTGCGTTTCCTGCGGATCAATATCGGGTTGCTGTTCCATACGCTTGCACACTCGCTAAGTTAACGGATTACCTTATTTGGAATACCGGCCTGGGCGCGTTCCGCCGCCAGAATAGTATTGCATAACAACATGGTAATGGTCATGGGACCGACGCCTCCCGGAACGGGCGTAATAAAACCGGCAATTTCCTTGACCGTATCGAAATCAACATCACCGCAAAGCTTTCCATCCGGCAAT
>JAFEEV010000179.1 GCA_018240935.1 Pseudomonadota bacterium | reverse complement strand
TGGAAGTATGATTCTGATTATTTGTGATGGTACCCGTGCTCTTGCTTTGTGAATGCGTAATGGCCAAATTTGGCAGCAAGCTAGCCAGACCGATGGCTTCGGCTTGCTGTCCGGCTTCGTTTTCATGATAGGCGGAGCGGTAAATCGGGTCGTGCTGGAGCGCGGCTTCATAAGCATCCAGCAAGCTCATTGCCTGAACAGAGCTTAATGAACCGAACAAAAGCCAAACTGAAAACGCGATTTTAGGAAGATCCATCATTACCGCTATTCTTCGCTCAAAGCTGAATGCAAACGATCCAGTATGGGTTTGAAAAGATAACTGAGTAACGAGCGCTCGCCCGTCTTGATAAATATTTCTACCGGCATACCGGCGCGGATTTGTTCCTCGGCGAGTTTTTTCATGCCTTCCGGCGTTACGGCAGCTTTCATATTGTAATACGGCAGGCCACTGCGTTCATCTGTCAGGCGGTCTGCCGATACACGGGTGACAATGCCTGGAATATTGGGTGTTTTCTTTTGATTCAGGGCGGAGAAGATGAGATCGACCGGCAAATCGGCATGCACCTTGTCGATCAAGTGAACCGGCACTTGTCCGGTAACGATCAGGATGTCGTCGCTGGGCACGATATCCATCAATTTGAATCCCGGACTGATAACGCCGCCTTCGGTAAACACATTCATGCCGACCACGATACCGTCCACCGGTGCTTTAACCTCGATATTGGCCAATTCAAAATCCTGTCCGTTCAGACGATTGCGCAAGGAATCAACCTCCCGCTTCGTTTCGGTTAGCTGCTGTCCTACTTCCTTTTGGTACTCCTGCTGGCGGTGGACGCGCCGTTGTTCCTGCTCGGCGATTTGCCGCTGGATGCGGCCGATATTTCCGGTTTCGGAAGAAATATCCCCGGTTAATTGGGTATAGGTGCGTTCCAGCTCCAGCACGCGATTGCGCGGTACAAAACCGTCGTGCGCCAGATCGCGCATATTGACGAGCTGCTCTTCCAAAAACTTCAATTGCATGTTTTTACTGGACTTGGATGCTTCCAGTCCGCGCAACTGCATTTTTAAACCGGCAATATTTTCATCCAGGGCGCCGATCTCGTGTCGCAGAGCCAATCTGCGCGAGGTAAAAAGTTGTGTTTGTATGGCGATATTGTTGGCGACGCGCGGATCGTTATTTTGCAGCGCCAGCAGGTCTTGCGGAAACGTAATTTTATCCGCGCCGTCACGCTCCGCCAATAAACGCGCTTCCATGGTCAGGGCGGTATAAAGCTGGCTGCGGGTGATCTCGGCCTGCGCCTTGACTTGGGTATCGTTCATCCGCACCAGCACTTGGCCGACTTTTACATGATCGCCTTCTTTGACCAGAATGCTGTCGATGATGCCGCCGATTTGATGCTGAACCGCTTGCAAATGACTGGCGACCGTAACGGTGCCCGGAACCGGCACCCCTTTTTCCAGCGGCGCGAAAGCCGCCCACAGAATGAATCCGCCGAAACCCGCCAGCACGATCCACCAGCCCAGCCGGGTATGCAGCGTTTCGTCCGTTTCCACGTGATGGGCGGGATCCACTGGAGCACTGGCAATAACGGTCTTGTTTTCTTCAGCTGCGGGCTTCATTATTTTTTCTGTCCGGTAATCGATGTTGCTAAATGTACGATGGAAAAGCGCGGCAAAAAATCAGCCGCTTTGGGCATCGGCCGCATGAACGGTTTGGGTTGCTTGGTCCGGCGCGGCTTGCTGCGCAGCTTTTTTTTGCGCGAGCTGCGCCTGTTGCGCTTGTTGTTGTTTCGTCAGCGCTTCCACGACTTGTTGGGTCGGTCCGAATATTTTCGCGGCGCCATCTTGCAGCAATAACAATTGCGTGGTTGCGCTCAGGATGCTGGTGCGGTGTGTGATCAAGACAATGGTTTTGCCGCGCTTGCGCAGATCCACGATGGCGGCCAGCAGTGCTTGTTCACCCACGTCATCGAGGTTGGAGTTGGGCTCATCGAGCACGATCAGCGAAGGATCGTCGTACATCGCGCGCGCCAAGCCGATGCGTTGCTTTTGTCCGCCGGAAAGACCGGCGCCGCCGTCACCCAATAGCGTATCGTAACCCTCCGGCATGTTCAGAATCATTTCATGAACGCCGGCGCGTTTGGCCGCCAGAATAACTTTTTCCGCATGCACTTCACCGAAGCGGGCGATATTTTCCGAAACCGTACCGGCGAAGAGTTCGATATCTTGCGGCAAATAGCCGATGTGCGGCCCCAGTTCGTCCTTGTTCCATTGATAAACGTCGGCGCTGTCCAATCGGACTTTTCCCGCCGCCGCCGGCCATACGCCAACCAGTAAGCGCGCCAGCGTCGATTTTCCCGATCCGCTCGGACCGATGACGCCGAGCACTTCACCGGCAGCCAGGGAAAAGGTCAATCCCTTGAGCACTGCAACCTTACTGCCGGGCGGAGCCGCCATCACATTCTCGACGGCGACAAAACCTTGCGGTTTCGGCAGTGCCATACCGGCTTTTCTTTCCGGGTGCTGCTCGAGCAATTTGATCAACCGTTCGTAGGCGCTGCGCGTGCCGCCGATTTGCTTCCAAACGCTGATCAGCAATTGCACCGGCGCGATGGCCCTGCCTAAAAGGATGGAGCCGGCGATCATCATCCCCGGCGTAATACTGTCATCCAGAACCAGCAAGGCGCCCAATCCCAACATCAGCGATTGCAGCGCGACAGTGCAGGATTTCGACAGCGCCGTGACGATACCGGCCTTTTCGCTGGCCTCGGCTTGCAGATTGAGAAAGCGGCGATGCAGTTTATACCAGCGCGCCTGAAGGTTGGGCAGCATGCCCATCGCTTCGATGACTTCGGCATTGCGCAAATTATTGGAGGCGATATTGGTCGACGCAACCGCCATGGAATTAGCCTCGGCCAACGGTTTGTGCGAAATTCTTTCATTGACGTACGCCAGCGCGATGAGTACGACAGTGCCGCATAAGGCGAAAACACCCAGAACCGGATGAAACATGAAGATCACCAATAAATAAATCGGAAACCACGGCGCGTCGAAAAAGGCGAACAGGGCATTGCCGGTGAGGAATTGCCGCAGATTGGTCAGATCCTTTAAAGCTTGCCCGGCATTGCTGTCGCCTTGTTTCAGGCTGGACTCGAAAGCAGCGGTGTATACGCGCTTATTCAATTTCATATCGAGCTGCGCGCCGACACGGATCAATACAAAGCTGCGGACATATTCCAGCGCGCCCATGAACGTGTACGCGCCCAACATGATCAGCGTGAGCATGAGCAGGGTCATTTCGTTGCGGCCGGTTAATACGCTGTCATAAAGCTGCAACATATAAATGGCCGGCATCAGCATCAACACGTTGATGACTGCGCTGAAAACACCGATGTTTCTAAAGGTTTTCTTAAAGCTGGTCAGTACCTGGGCAATTTCATTCTGAGGCGCTTTAAATTTGAACTTCATCTGGTTATCAATACCGTGCTGTTAAGGGAGTTATCGGTGAAAGTGCAATCGATTGAATCAATTATAATTGCGGATGGTCAGCTTTGACTAGGCAAATCGCTTGTTGTCAGCTTGAACGGCCGCGGGCGAAAGTGTAAATCCTGCTTGGCTTCCGAGCCGTCAAAATTTAAATCCCGATTCATTCTTTCCGCCATGGCCGTTGTCCAGTTGCGATACCCCGGCAACCATTTCAATCCCCAGGTTGCAATCCGGAAAAGCCACAGCGGCACCGTGAACGTACGCACGGGACGATTCATCGCTGTAAACACACGCTCCACCATGACGCGGTAGGTCAGAGTTTCTCCGCCGCTTAAATTATAGGCGCGGCTGGGCAAATTTGCCGCTTCCAAAGCCGCATAGCACGCCGCGGCGACATCCTCCACATGCACCGGTTGCCGCAAGCCGCGCGCCGGCCCGAGCAGGGGGAAAAATCCAAAACGGCGGATGAAGCGGGCAATCTCGGCGATATTCTTGTCGCGTCCGTATCCGTAAATCAGAGTCGGACGCAATATGATCCATTTTACTCCGTGCGCGGCAGCCCATGTTTCCAGCCGGGCTTCGCCTTCGATCAATTGTTGTGCGATTCTTCTTTCATGCGGATCGGATGAGGCAGCTTTGGTGAAACGGCTGGTGGAAGACAGGACTACAATCCGCCGGGCGTTATAGGCCGATAAAAGATCAAAGTGTTCCGGCAATACCCAGATGGGCGCAGCACATAGCCAAGCGTGAATTTCATTTTCCTCGTCGCGGTCTTTAACCGCGCCTATTGTAGCAAATTGCCGCCAGGTGATTTGCGGATGCGGTGTTATGTTAGCGATGGAGCGGCGCGAGAATGCGGTGATCCGCCAGTCATGCGCAATCAGTTTTTTTATCGCACATTCTCCCGTCAGGCTTGTGGCGCCCAATAATCCGACGCGTTGTTCACTCATGCCGGAATTTCAGCATGCGGTAACAATTTTGCGCCGCATAAATCAATACTGTGACGCTAAAGCGCAGCCATACACTCAGGGTAATTAATCCCATCAATACGCTTGGGTATTCCTGGCGGAAAAATTTCCGGTAGAAGCGCAACATGCCTTTATGTTTATGCCAAGCGACGAAGAACGGCCGGGAACGGCTGCAGGTTCCCTGGAAATGGACGACCGGAGCATCCGGCACAAAAACAATTTTCCAGTTTTTTTGCTGGAACCGCATGCACCAATCCAAATCCTCGCAGTGCAGAAAATAGTGTTCGTCCCAGGGACCGGCATCGTCGATGGCTTGGCGCCGGACCAGCATCAATGCGCCGGATATCGCTTCAACTTCGATGGGAGCCTGGGGCAGAGGTTGTTTATGCAAATGAAAATCAAAAAATAACCGCGGCCAGTATTTCTCCAGATGATACAAGCCGAAGGCGCGTACAAAAGCGCGCCACGGCGTCGGAATGGCGCGCCGTCCGCCGCCTTGCTCGGTGCCGTCGGGATTAACGAGATAGCCGCCCACCATGCCGGTAGCGGCATCGGATTCCAGCACGCGAACCATGCGCTGTAATGAATTTTCCTGCAAAAGACAATCCGGGTTCAGGAAAAGAATATAACGCTGCGTTGCCGCGCTAAGGCCGGTATTGCAACCGGCGGCAAACCCTGAATTCCGTCCGGTTGCGATGATCTTCAATCGATTCTGATCCGGAAAATTGTGTGTCAATTGCGTTATGCTCAGGTCTTCCGAAGCATTGTCGACGACGATGACTTCCTGCGCCTGTTCGAGCGCGGCGTGGACGCACCGGGTTAGCAGCGCGCCGGCATTATGATTGACAATCACGATCGACACCGGCTGCAGACTGTGTGCTGTAGTGTCCATTCGTTATAGTTTTCCCGCGCGCCGGTTGAAACCGTCCTTCAGGCCTTGCAGCATCATACGCAAATTGGCGATCCGATTGGCTGAAAATAGCGTGAAAAAGAATAGCAGCGACAGGATTCTCAATGTGTCGGCCCGCTTCCACGCAGCGGACATATAAGGCCGCTGCCATAACAGTACGCTATTTCTAAACATATAATAATAACGGAAGGGTTGATGGAATGCGATTGTCCGCCAGCGTCCCCACCACACGCGGATGCGCCGCTCTCCCAAGGAATGGCGCATGACGGCCGTGCACACGCCGTATAGTTTAAATCCTTTGGATTGCGCGCGAAAGCACCATTCCGTGTCAATATGATCGATAAACAAATCCTTATCCATTTCGCCAATCCGATCCAATGCGGCTATCGAAATTAACGAGCCTGAAGAAATGAGAAAATCGGTGCGCACATAGCCGATCTTCGGATCACAACCGGATTTGGCTAGGCCGAACCGGGTTACCCGGGTGAAATGGGAAAGCTCGTTGGTTGTATCGCTTCGATAGCAAGCGCCGACCGCACCGACCGGGATGCCTTGCTGGCGCAGCTCGATATGAGCGCTGCGCAATGCATACAGCATGCCGGGTTCCGGGATACTGTCCTGATCCATCAACAGTACAAACGCGGCAGGCATTTTACGCGCCTGTGCAATCCCTATATTAAGCGCTTCACCCAATCCGCAATTATGTTCGAGCGCCAGAAATTTAAGCGCGCCGGATCTTTCCGGGGGCAGTTTTTGCAACATGGTCCCGACTTCCGCAGCGGAACCGTTGTCGACCAGCACGACCGTTCCGGTTTGCGACAGCAGTGCGTTGAGGCTTGCGATAAGCGTCGTTTCATCCGGGTTATAAGTAACAACGACGGGTACGATATCGTCACACAGTGGATTCAAAACCGTTATTCCAAGATGGCTGCGGAAAATTTTATCACGGGCGGTTGAAGCGCTGAGCGAACCGTACACGCAGGCGATCGATGGCCAGCAAAACGGGAAAACAGCGATGAATCAAAAAAATCAGCACGAAATCGCCGGGCCGCGCGGTTTTCGTGCGATCTTCCTGTTTATTGCGGGAAATCAGTTGCGCGATCTTGCGGATCAGCAATATCTTAAACAGATGGCCGGCGGAGCAGGCGTTAAGATCCAGATTGTGATTAAAGAATAGTTTTTTCATTATTTTGATTTCACTAAATCGTAGAGCCGGATGGCCGCATTCAAACCGGGTATGCCCGAGGTGGCGGCAGCGCCGTATTTCCAGTTTGCCGTTTTTAATGTGTTCAGCAGATTCCAGGGCCTTGACAAAGCGCCCGCAGTATCGAGTTTTTCCTGGTGAAAATTCATGACGTGTGCCGAGCCGAAATCCTCCGCATGCTCCAGTTGCAGCAATTGGCGGCTCTCGCCAGGCGCCGGAAACGCCACCGCCCGTTCTGCAAGTGTCAATATAAAAGGCTTGATATCGTTCAGACTATAGCCGGTTAAAGCAATGACACGGGCAAATTCAGCGGCGAAAGCGAGAACCCCGGCGTGAAAACCGGCGATATGCGCGTTAACCGATAATTCCGCCTGACGATCGTGATCGCTTTGCGGTTTAAAAACCGGGACGATCCGGCCGCTGTCTTCGGCAATGCGGTAACCGATGGTCGTAGGATGAAGCGCGCGCGCGCCTTCCTCGAAGATTTCCTCGAACCGGCTGAAGATATTGCCCGGCCTTGCCTTGTGCCGTTCGTCGCAAAGAATTCCGCGCAAGGTATTTTTCTGCGGATCAAAACGGTATTGCCTGCCGCCAATGAATCCGAAGTAGAGTCCCAGCACATGAGGATAATTTTTTTCTTGCCCGAACGCCTCTTGCAGAAATTTCTGCGTGGTACCGTTCCAGCCGATATCGGCGATCGCAATTTTATCATCCGAGAAGAAATGTTCCTGTTGCAGATAGCGGTGCAGCAAATGCCAATTTTCTGCGGTGCAGCGCTGCACGATATGCTGAAACTCGGGATCGTTCAGCAAGCCATGGAATTGATCGGATTCCCAGTCAGCAATGGGGTGCTCGATGGTGTGATAATCATGTTTCCGGAACACTGCGCTCAGCGCTTCCGGCGGCAGGCCGAAAGCCTGGCAAATCGACAGCAAGCCTTGCTGTTTGGGGTTAAACAAAGGCGTAATCGCCATTTCATGGCGCAATCCGTGATAAGCAGCGGCAGCGGCGGTCGAGCGGCGGGATACGTACAGATAATGCGCAGCGGGCATCTGCTCCGGTTCAAAGAAATCGGGGCGGAGCAATTCGAACAGCTTTATGAACAATTCGCCTTCTCTGGCCAGGAAAAAGACTTGCCGGATTTTGTCCTTTTTGACTTCCTCGATGACGCCCAAAATGTAAGCGGCATAAATGGGGCCCAAAATTTCGTAACCGTAGTTGAAGTGAAATCCTTGCGCTTCGCCAGGGCGGATCAATTGAAGCAAATGCCGCCCGCGCCAATAGGGATTTTTCTGCGCAAGATAACGATACACGCGCAGCGTATGGCGGCGGCGGATACTTTCCGTATCTTCAAGCCGGATGGCAACTATGCCCATTGCTGCCGGCGGGTGGCGGGCGGACTGGCGATAATCGGCGATATGCAATAACTCGCGCGGTTGCAGGCCTTCTTCCCGCAACAAGCGCGCAAAGAATGATTGGCGCTGTCCGGCCGTACCGGATTCCGGAAAAACGTACAGGGAGTCAAAATGAACGGTAAAACCGTTTTGCCGGAAGAGATCGTGTAAGCGCGCCGGATCGAGCGGCTTACCGGATATCGCGACGATGCGCTTATTGTGCTGCTGAAGCCATTCCAATAGAGCGGCCATACCGGGTTTTATGAATAGTGCCTTGGCCTCGGCCGCGCGCGCGTGTTCGATAATTCTTGCGGCCAAAGAAGGCGCGCGTGCGCTATCGCCGTTTGTCAGCCGGATTGCCAATGCTTGAGCAATCTCGTGATCCCTAACCGTGCTATCCGGCTGCCGGAGTTGCGGATTATTTTCTATTTGTTGCAACGATTCGAGAACATGCTCGATGGTGCTGCCGATTCCGAAGCTTTCCGATAATGTGCGGACGATTCGTCCGGCTAAGATTCTCTTGCACGCTCCGGGCGTATCGGCATCGCTTTCCAGCACGGTGCCGAAAATGTCGAAAGCGATAACTTTTGCTGGCGCGTTGTGGTGTTCCAGTTGTGCACGTAAATCGGCGGCGCTTTCGATAATCGGGTACTGCCGGGACGTCATCTCGGCCATTTCGACGTTATCCAGCGATACGGCGCTGTAATCATTCTGCCGATCCGGTAGCTGGTGGAGTTTTGGTACAGCGCCAATTCCTGCGTCAATTGAAAATTGCGATCGCGCAGTTGATGGTGGTGTTGGTTGAGCTGGTGGTATTGCTGCTGTAATGAATTGATTTGCTCCGCATAGTGAGCGCCTTGGATTTTTTTAATATAGTTGTCGACCTTGCTCAGGTAAGCGACGGGAATATTCAGTTCATGACCAAAATGTTTGCCGATCGCTTTCTTCAGAAAATAACGGGTTTCGATATTCGCAAGGAGGCGGTTTTCCATAATGGTATTGCGTGAGTGCAGGCGGTAATTCAACAGCTTGTGCTGTAGCAGGAAAGAAAAAGCCGCTGGGTTGAGCAGTGCGGCGCGGAATACATAGTCATAATCGAGAATATAGCGAAACGGGCGGAAGCCGCCGATTTCTTCCGCCAGGCGGGCGCGGAAGAAAAAATTGGATGAGGAAATCGCGTAATTACCGGCGAGCAAAGCCGCGGCCGGTGACGGAGTCTGCTGAAATTTTTGTTTTAAATCCTCGTGCCATGTCAGCCACCAGTGCGAAGGGTCGCGCACGATCGCGGAATGTTCGTCGATGAGATTGATATCCGAAATTACAAAATCCAGGTTGTTGCGTTGCAAGGCATCCAGCATGATTTCCAGGCGGTTACCGAGGTAAACGTCGTCGGAATTGATGATGGCAATGTATTCCCCGCGCGCCAATGCAATGGCGCGGTTAAGCGCATGGTGCGCGCCGCGGTTGGTCTGATGAAAATAGCGGATGCGCGTGTCGTCAAATCCCAGAATGACTTTCTCGGTTTCGTCGGTCGAACCGTCGTTGACGATAATCAACTCAAGGTCTTGCAGCGTTTGCGAGAGCACGCTTTGGATTGCCTCGGCCACGTAAGCTGCGTGATTATAAGCGGGCATGACCACGCTGATTTGCGGTTTTTCGCCGGAAGTATTCATCGTTCAGATCGGTGTGTTACGCAGGTCGAATGCTTTTTTCCAATAGGCGCGTTGCCGCGCCTCATGGTACTCCCTGCCGCGCTTGCGGATGACATGGTCCGGCAGTTTTTCCGCGATAAACAGGCGTTTGCTGGTATCGGAAGCGGTGTCGGAATGCGTCAATTCACCCAGCATGGCGGCTTCTTCCCGGGATGGATGATTGACGAGCCGGAAGAACGGATCGGCCCAGCGTTGCGAGACGAAGCCGTCGATGCCCATTGCCAGAATATGCGGTAACACCGCGTCGATAAAATCGGCGGCCCCCGCCTGCACACGTTGCGACAACAGCTGGATGGTTTGATCTTCTTTGTTTTCCTCCAGCAGCGGGACGATGCGGCCATGTTGTTCGCGGTAACCGAGCGTGGTGCCGTGCGGCGCCATCAGAGCGAATTCCAGCAATTCCACGCCGCCGTTGACCAGACTGTCGCATCGCTCACGCGGATGGCCTTCATTGACAAGATAGCCGTGAAAGGTATTGCGCGGCAGATGATTCTGAATCAATAAGTCGAACGTGCCCAGATAAAAGCCGTCGATCTGAAAGTCGGTGCGCGTCAGTTGCAACAGCCGGGAAAAACCGCCTTGCATATTGCCGGTCCAGCCGATGTCGACGATTCCCAGGCGAGTGGCGCCTTGCGCCAGTCCGGCGGCATAGCGCTGCGGCAGCGCGCGTTTCCGCTTGGCTTCAAGCAGGATATTGTGCCACAGCGAATTCAGCAAACCGAACATGCGGCTATCGCCGTTCGGCACCATTTCTTCGGCTGAGCGATAGCCTGCGCGTTTAATCTGTTCCGCATGTAAATTAGGATCGATACCCAGTTTATTGAGATGGTAGCCGACCGTGCGCGTTGCCCGGCCGCTGAACAGATGCCATACGCGTTCGATCGGCAGGTCGACAAAACTTGGCAGCAGCAATGCCGCGCGGGAAAAATAACAGTATTGCAATTCGATGTTGGAGCCCAGCAACTCGGGGTAGCGTTTAAAAATTTCATGCAGCAAATAGGCATCGCGCGCGAAAAACAGCATGCGTTCGATGCGGTTTCTGCGCGCCAGTTGCGTCATCCAAAGAATCTTGCCCAGGATCATCGGCCCGAACACTTGCAATCCGATATCGCTCCAGAAATCGTACTCCTTTTCCATCAACCGCCGCCGGATCGAGCCTGCCATCAGAGACCAGACATGTCCATCCTGCGCGGGCTTGTCCGGCGGTATGCGAAGCCGGGGCTCGGCGCGCCGATGCAGGTAGTCGAATAATTCGGGTTTGATGCCGGTTTTTGCAGCGATTTTGACATCCGCATGCGCATTGTCGCCGAAGTGAATGACTTCGTGCGGTTGCACCGCAAAGCGTTTGAGCACTTCATGATACATCGTGCCTTCATGCTTGCTTTTGCGCTGTTCTCCGGAAACCAGCAGGGTGTAAGGTTGATTGTAACCGCAGCTCAGCAGGAGTTTTTCAATAAACCAAGGAGGGAGGTACATATCGGAACACAAAACCACTTGCCGTCCGGCTTGCCCGGCAACCGGAAAAAGCGCTTGCATGATGGGGTTGGGGTGGCAGAGTCGTTGTTCCAATTCTAGTTCCCGTTGCATCAAATACTCGCGCTGCGGGTGCGCTAAGCTGAGAAGCTCCGCTAGGACATCGTAGATTTCCGTCAATCCGACTTCCGGAGTGCGATGCGAAGCCATTAGCCGCGCGCGCGCTTCCGTTTCGGCGGCAATGCGCTGATGAGCGAAGCTGGCGGCTATTTCCGGATTCATCAAACCGAAATCGCTGTGTTGCAGTCCGGCGGCGATGGTGTCGAATACATCCGCCGGGCGGTGCACGGCGCGATGAATCAGCGTGTCGAAAATATCGAACGAGACAATCTTGAACTGAGACAGCCGGGCTGTGTAGTGCTTGAGCAATTCATCGTCATTCATGAGCGAGCGATCCTTGGAAAACACGATCAACGTCCACCGCGGCTAATATACCAAGTCTTGATTTGACGCAGCGCGCTGCCCGCTCCTTCGGACAGTAAAACCCGGCAAAACTTTTTAAGGATACTGAGTTTTTGGTCTGATGACATCCACAGCATGACCAATTTACCGATGCGCCTCAGCCGTACAAAATTGCTGCTCGCAATTGGCTGGGGTTGCGGTTGTGTCGTTTGCGCCGCGCTGCGTGCGGTTTGTTGCATGGCGATCAGTGTGCCAACGCCGAATTGCTGGTTTTGGAGATCTTTTCTCAACCACTCGTTTTTGAGCATCTTGGCATACAGTTCATGCTGGCTGCGGCCGGCGTGTATCGAATTGCCGTAGCCGCTCTGATCGGTGATGCGGTGGTGATAAAACGCCAGAAATTGCGGGATGATGAAGATGTCATACCGGCTCATAAATCGGATATTGAAATCCCAGTCGCCGAGCACGGGGAGATCGGCGCGAAAAAATCCGATAGATTCGGCTGCATCGTAGCTGAAGAGAAATTGTATCGGGGCAAACTGATTCTCGCCCAGTACCTCGTTTAACATTACAAATCCTCGTTTATCCGATGTCCAGTAGGGTTCCGTCCGGTCGATCGTAACCAGGTTACCTGCCACCCGTTCATAGATCGTATTGGCGAGCGTGATGACGCCGGCAACTTGCGGGAATTTACCGCGGATATGCTCAATCTCGGCAACGGCGATGGTCAGAAATTCCGGCGCCCAGCTATCGTCATCATCGTGAATCGCCAGATAGCGGGTTTTGACCGATCGTATCCCTTTGTTGCTGGCTGCTTCCATGCCAAGAGACGCGGGGTTGTGGATCACGGTAATCCGGTCGCGCAATTGCGGCGCATAGTGATTAACAAGCCGGTCGACCGCAGCCGGGTCGCCGCCGTCGTTGACGATGACCAGATGCCAATCGTCGTAGCTTTGATTGACAACACTCTCGAACGCGCGTTTTAAAAGCACAGGCCGGTCTTTGGTGCGCGTGATGATACCGACGGTTGCCAGCAAATCAGGTGATTCCATTTCTTTTTCGTTGTTCATCTAGCAAACGGACATGGTTATCCGTAAATACGATGAATGCATGCAAAGTATTTTTGTGTTCGTCATTTATTATCCGGCCATACTTTTTTTAATAAAGTGCTGATGGTGCGCAGTGGTTGCGTTATGCGCCAACTGGTGGAATGCATCAGTGCTGAAATTTGTTGATCGCGGTCAGCAATGATTTGCTTGAGCAGCAAGAGCTCTTGTTCTTTGGCGCATGCGCTTTTTTTATAACGCGCA
>JAFEEV010000178.1 GCA_018240935.1 Pseudomonadota bacterium | reverse complement strand
TCGATTCACGGCTTGCTGCACGATCCCGGCATCACCGGCACGGATTTATTGGCGGAAAAAGGCGCACACCAGCGGCAAGGCATCGGCGTCATCGAAGCGCCGCGCGGCACGCTGTTCCATCACTATCACATCAACGAAGAAGGATTGGTCACCCAAGCCAACTTAATCGTCTCGACCACCAGCAACAACCAAGCGATGAACGAATCGATCCGCACCGTCGCCAATCAATATCTCGACGGCCAGGAAATCACCGAAGCACTACTGAACCACCTCGAAGTCGCGGTGCGTGCGTACGACCCCTGCCTGTCATGCGCCACGCACGCGCTGGGTAAAATGCCGCTTCAGGTGACGCTGCAAGACACGGCAGGAAAAGTGATTCATCAATTGACGAAAGGGGTGGATGGTGCGATCCGGTGATGAACAAAGCCGGTGAGCAGCAGCCATGCAAGGGGAAATCTGTTGAAAAAATGCAACCTGCAAATAACCAGATAGCGATTGCCTTATGAAGAAATTAACATGCTCTATTTCCGCAGCCACCACAGTATCAGTGTCAGCACGACAGAAATGACCAACCCCGTCATCAACGGAAAATGAAAGCTGAAGTTCTCGCGTTCGATATGAATATCACCGGGCAAGCGGCCGAGCGGCAGTTGCGATAGCCACGGCCACAGCAAGCCGAGCACGAGCAAAATGATGCCAAGGGTAATGAGTAATTGTTGCATAACGTTTATCCAATCCTCATCACAAATTCTGGCTAATTCTGCTTCGGAAATATCAGTTTGTCCGTTGCAAAACCGAGCTCACCGGATTTTTGCACGAAACGGCTTAACACTTCATCGCTCACCGTGGGAGTTCTTGCCAGTAGCCACAGATACGATTTATCGTAACTGGTGATGAAGGCGTATTGATAGTCTTCCTTGTCCAGCTCGAACACAATGTACGCACCGTAAAACGGGCCGAAGAAGGAAACCTTCAGATAACCTTCCTGCGGACTGCCGACGAAATACGCTTTGCCTTCCGCTTCCTTCCATTTGTTATCCGCAACCGCGAAACCTTTGTTGACGACTTTGACGCCGCCGTCCGCGCGCAGCGAGTACTCGGCGGTGATATTGGCCAGTCCGCGTTCAAACGAATGATCGAGGCGGGCGATTTCGTACCATTTCCCCAGATAGCGGTTGAGTTCAAAACCGTCAACCGGCGCGATATTTTGCGGTACCGAGACGCATCCGCCAAGCAGAACGATCAGGAGAAAAAGCGGCAACAATTGCATATCAGTGCTCCGGTGCAGGGTTTAACGTTGGATAATCGGTATAGCCTTCCGCATCGAAGGTATAAAACGTGGCCGGATTGGGTTCATTGAGCGGCGCGCCTGTTTTGATCCGCGCCGGCAGATCGGGATTCGCCAGGAAGCTGACGCCGAAAGCCACGGCATCGACTTTGCCCGCGGCAATGTCGCGCTCCGCTTCTTCCGCGCTGTAACCCATATTGCCGATCAGGATACCGTTGTAATGCTGACGGATCGGCGTCAGAACATCGCCGCTTTGCTGCCGGTAAACGTCGCCGCGGATCACGTGCAAGTAAGCCAGACGATAATCGTTGAGGCGAGCGGCAAGCCAGGACGACAATCCGGCCGGATCGCTGTCGATCATGCTGTTGTAGCTGCTCAGCGGTGAAATACGCAACCCGACCCGTTCGCTGCCCCACACGGCGCTGACGGCTTCGAGCACTTCCAATGTCAGGCGCGCGCGGTTGGCAATCGAACCGCCGTACACTCCGGTGCGCTTGTTTGAGCCGTCGCGCAAAAATTCATCCAGCAAATAGCCGTTCGCACCGTGGATTTCGATACCGTCGAAACCGGCCGCCGAGGCATTTTGCGCCGCTTTCTTAAAACTTTCGACGATGCCGGGCAATTCATCGTCACGCAATTCGCGCGGCACGGTGTAAGGCTTCTTTCCTTCCGGCGTGCGCACTTCATCGGCAATGGCGATGGCGCTCGGCGCAACCGGCTGCGCGCCATGATTGAGCAGCGGATGGCACGCCCGGCCGCCATGCCAGAGTTGTAGAAAGATTCTGCCGCCGGCCGTATGTACGGCATCGGTCACCAGCTTCCAGCCGGTAACTTGTGCTTCCGAATGAATGCCCGGTTCCTTCCAAAACGCCGAGTTACCTTCGATCGCCATCGTCGCTTCGGCAATGATCAATCCGGCGCTTGCCCGTTGTGCGTAATACTGCGCCATCAAGGCATTCGGAAGATGCTCGCCGCCTGCACGGCAGCGCGTCAGCGGCGCCATGAAAATGCGGTTCGGCACGGTCAGCGCACCGAGCTTGAGCGGCGAAAACAAGGTATTCATCGACTAAATCTCCTCACTCATGCAGTCTGAGTCATTCTAGCGTAATTTGGCGTGCGCTACTTTTACTCGATTTTTACAATTTTTCATAAGAATATTTCTCTTATTTTTCAACAAGAAAGTCAACAATGTGAATAAATCGTGAAATAAGTGTGAACTTTTTGTGAAGATTATTCTCAAATCTGCCGTAAACGCTTTTTCAAAACAACTTCAACCAATTTCAAATTAGGAGATTCTCATGAAAACAGGTCATATTTTTGTTATTTCAGCATTGGTTATCAGCGGCACGTTTTTTGGCATTTTGTCGCTGTTTGATCTGCCGGAATCAGTAACCGAATGGGTTATTTCCGATATCATTCTTGGCGCGGTGCTGTACGTAAACTATCTGGTGATCGTGATGGGCACAGGTTCATCCAAATCCAGAGTACATTATTCAAGCAAAAAAGTTACTGCGTAAAACTCTCCATAATGACGGGGGTTAAAGCAACTATGCGACTTAACCCCTCTTTTTCATTCAGCGGCCAAGATCGGCATTTTGACAATCAAAGCTGCTTGAAACGCTCAGCAGGCTGATCAAGCCAATGAATCAATCCTTGCGCATTCAGCCGGATATCCGAACGTAAAAGTTCATCGGTTGCATCCAGCGGTAACCGGCAACCATGTTTTTCCAGGCGTTGCAGAAACAATTCCCGCAATGCGCTTGCAATGACTGTTTGCCGGTCTTCCTCATTTTTTGCGCGTTGCGCGATTTCCACGTGCGCGTCGAGCAAATCATGCAGGGATTGGGCATGGCGCGCGAGATGGCCGATCTGGCTGTAGTGCGTCAGATAAGCGTAACGCGGCTGATAGCCCATGATACGGTCAATCGATGCATGCGCCGCGGCGGGATCGAATTGCACCGGCGATGTCGTCGGAATGACAAACTCCAAGCCATCGACATCGAATTCCCGGTATGAAACACCGAAAGTATCGCCGGTAAAAAAAGATTGGCTGCGCTCGTCATAAATGCAATTATGATGGCGCGCATGCCCCGGCGTATCGAGAAATAACAGCGAACGGCCATTGAGATCGATGCGGCTTTCATCCGGCGCTTCGATAATGCGCCCGGCGTCAATCGGATAAATCTCGCCGTACACGCGCTTAAACTCGGCCTCGCCATAAACACCCACGGCACCGGCGACCAGCCGCGCCGGATTCGCCATATGACTGGCGCCGCGCGGATGCACGACCAGTTTGGCGTTCGGAAATAAACGCATGCATTCGCTAGCGCCGCCGGCATGATCCAGGTGAATATGCGTCAAAATGACGTAAGCAACCGCCTCGGCGGGAATGCTCTTTTGCTCGAGTGCTGCGGCGACCCCGGGAATGGAAAACGAAGTGCCGGTATCCACCAGCGCGGCCACGCCTTTTTCGGCAATCAAGTGAATCGCCGCCCGTTTGGGGCGGTGAAATTGCGCATCGATAGCGCTGATGCCGTGTTCATAATCGATTACAAGCGGTAATGACATAATTCTCCGGTTTTTTACAAACCAATTGTTCAAATAGTGATGTTGCGTATTATTTTGATGAATATTTCAACTGTTCCAGGATCGCCGGGTTTTCCAGCGTGGAAATATCCTGCGTGATTTCCTCGCCCTTGGCGAGCGTACGCAATAACCGGCGCATGATTTTACCCGACCGGGTTTTGGGCAGATTCTCACCAAAACGGATTTCATCGGGTTTGGCGATCGGGCCGATTTCCTTCGCCACCCACTCGCGCAAGGTATCGGCAATTTGGATAACTTCCTCGCCGTGCAGATATTTACCTTTTAACACGACAAAAGCAATCACCGCTTCGCCTTTAATCTCATGCGGTTTGCCAACAACCGCCGCTTCCGCAACCAGAGGGTGGGCAACCAAAGCCGACTCGATTTCCATCGTGCCCAAGCGATGCCCGGAAACGTTCAGCACGTCATCGATGCGCCCCATGATCCAGAAATAACCGTCCTTGTCGCGGTAGGCGGAATCGCCCGCCAGATAATACTGGCCGTGTCCGATGTCTTCCGGGAAATACGCTTTTTTGAAACGCTCCGGATCGCCCCACAGGGTGCGGATTTGCGAAGGAAAAGGTTTTTTGATTACCAAAAAACCGCCTTTGCCGTTTTCGACATCGTGTCCGGCTTCGTCGACAATCGCGGCAAAAATGCCCGGCAACGGGAAGGTGCATGAACCCGGCTTGAGCGCTACGGCACCCGGCGTTGGCGCAATCATGTGACAACCGGTCTCCGTCTGCCACCAGGTATCGACGATCGGACAGCGCGACCGGCCCACTTTTTCATAAAACCACATCCAGGCTTCCGGATTGATCGGCTCACCCACCGATCCCAATAACCGCAGCGACGAAAGATCGTACTGCCCGGGTAGATCGCCGCCCAATTTGATCAGCGAACGGATGGCCGTGGGCGCGGTATAAAACGTGGTTACCTTGTGCTTCTGGATGATTTCCCAAAAACGTCCGGCGTGCGGATACGTGGGAATTCCCTCGAAAATCACCTGCGTGGCTCCCATGGCAAGCGGTCCGTACGTGACATAGCTGTGACCGGTAATCCAGCCGACATCGGCCGTGCACCAAAAAATATCCGTTGGCTTGTAGTCAAAAATCCACTGCATGCTGACTTTGGCTCCGAGCAAATAACCCGCACTGGAATGTTGCACCCCTTTTGGCTTTCCGGTCGATCCGGAAGTATAAAGCGTGAACAAGGGGTGTTCGGCGCCGACCCATTCCGGTTCGCATTCGGTGCTGGCATCCTGCGTAATGTCGTGCCACCAGACATCGCGCGCCGGATCAAACGGAATCTCCCCGCCGGTGCGCCGGTACACCACGACCAATTGAACCGAAGTGGTATCGCCGTTCGTACGCATGGCTTCATCGACTGTCGCTTTGAGCGGATTGCGCTTACCGCCGCGCACTTGCTCGTCGGCGGTGATCACCGCCACCGCACCGGCATCATGGATGCGCTCATGCAAGCTTTTGGCGGAAAAACCGCCGAACACCACCGAATGAATCGCACCGATACGCGCGCACGCCTGCATGGCGACCACCGCTTCGATGCGCATCGGCATGTAAATAATCACCCGGTCGCCTTTTTTGATATTGCGCGATTTCAATGCATTGGCCAGCTGGCAAACGCGCCGATGCAAATCGCGATAAGTGACACGCTGCACTTCGCCTTCATCCGATTCAAAAATGATGGCAACCTTATCCGCCTGAGCCGATAAATGCCGGTCAAGACAGTTATAGGAAACGTTTAATTTCCCATCGGCGAACCATTGATAAAACGGCGCCGCGCTGTCATCCAGCACCTGCGTAAAAGGTTTATGCCATAGAATCAGTTCATTGGCCCGCCGCGCCCAGAAATCCTGATAATCCTGCTCCGCTTCCGCGCACAAAGCTTGGTATGCATGCATACCAGCGATATTGGCTTGACCGGCAAATTCACTGGAAGGCGGAAAAATTCGGGTTTCGTTCAAAACGGATTCGATGGTCGACATGCGCTATCTCCAATACTGTTCTCATTTGTTCGGCGAACTCTGAATTGTATCATTGGCGCCAAGTGCCATTACTACTTCTATTTTCACTAGGAGAAAACAGTATCAGAAAACCATTCGTGACATTACCGGAAGAACTCCGGAAAGACACTGAAAATGAATAGAAATATTACTCATGGCAAAAGTTTATGTTTTCTATTTTAGAAAAATTTGTTAAAATAAAATCAATATATTCGATGGGCTTTTTCAGCCCATTTTTTATTTGTGGCGGAGCTATGGCATTAGAGGAATTATTGGAATCGACTCTAAAGGGAATGGGCTACGAGTTGGTCGAAGTGGAACAACTAGCGCACAACAAATTATTAAGAATATTTGTAGACAAAGAAGGTGGTATCAACATTGATGATTGTGTAACAATTAGTAATCATTTGAGCAGGTTATTTGCGGTTGAAAACATCGACTACGGCCGCCTGGAAGTTTCGTCGCCCGGGCTGGACAGACCCTTGCGAAAGGAAGCCGATTTTCTCCGGTTCACAGGAGAAACGGCCAAATTAAGATTGCGTATCCCGATAGAGGGACAAAGAAATTTTGTGGGAGTTTTGCGGGAAGTAAATAATGGCATAATAAAACTTGAAGTCGAAGGGAAATTGTTAGATCTTGAATTGAGTAACATTGGAAAAGCGCGTTTGGTTCCAAAATTATAAGTACATAAAGATTTGGCTGGAGGATTATGAGCCGGGAAATTTTACTGTTGGTTGATGCATTGGCGCGCGAAAAAGCGGTGGAAAAGGAGATCGTTTTCACTGCACTCGAACTTGCTTTGGCGTCCGCTACGAAAAAACGGTTTCAAGAGGATATTGAAACTCGCGTTTCTATTGACAGAGTCACAGGAGATCACCAATCCTTTCGCCGTTGGCTGGTTGTTGAAGATGGCGCCGTGGAAGATCCGGCGCGCCAGATTTCCTTAAGCGATGCGGCACAAACGGATGCCGCCATTCAACTTGGCGATTATCTTGAGAAACCGCTGGAACCCATCGAATTCGGACGTATCGGAGCGCAGGCGGCGAAACAAGTCATTTTCCAGAAAATACGCGATGCCGAACGAGAACAAACGCTGAATGATTTCCTGGAACGGGGAGACTATTTAATTACCGGCACGATCAAGCGCATGGAACGCGGCAATGCCATCATCGAAGCGGGAAAAATCGAAGCCGAGCTTCCGCGCGATCAGATGATACCGAAAGAAAATTTACGTGTCGGTGACCGGGTGCGCGCTTATCTCCATAAAGTGGATCGCGCCGCCAGAGGTCCGCAACTAAAGCTTTCCCGTATTTCTCCTGAATTTTTGATGAAATTGTTCGAGCTGGAAGTACCGGAAATTGAAGAAGGTTTGCTGGAAATCAAAGCGGCAGCGCGGGATCCCGGATCACGCGCCAAGATTGCCGTCAAATCAAACGACCAGCGTATCGACCCGATCGGCACTTGCGTTGGCATGCGCGGCTCCAGAGTCCAGGCGGTTATCAGTGAACTGGCCGGGGAGCGCGTGGATATTGTGCTGTGGGCGGACGATCCCGCGACTTTTATCATCAATGCGCTGGCGCCTGCGGAAATCAGCAGCATCATGGTCGATGAAGAAAAACACAGCATGGATATCGTGGTCGATGATGATAATCTTGCTCAAGCCATTGGCCGCGGCGGTCAGAATGTACGTTTGGCTTCCGAGTTGACGGGTTGGGAGCTCAACATCATGACGGTGGATGAATCCAAAGCCAAGCACGAGCAGGAAACATCACAAATCTGCCAGCACTTTATGCAGAAGCTCGATGTCGATGAGGAAATCGCGGAAATTCTCGTGCAGGAAGGATTTGTCACGCTGGAAGAAGTGGCGTACGTACCCTTGAATGAGATGCTGGAAATCGAATCACTGGACGAAGAAACCGTCAACGAGCTACGTAATCGTGCGCGTAATGCGCTGCTGACGGATGCTATCGCCAATGAAGAAAAGGTTGAGCACGTCGCCGAGGATTTGCTTGCAATAGAAGGGATGGATATCGATATCGTGCGCGAACTGGCGGCAAAAGGGATTAATACGCAAGCCGATTTAGCCGATCTGGCCGCCGATGATCTGGTCGAGTTGACCGGTATCGATATTGAACGCGCCAACCGGTTAATTATCAAAGCACGTGAACCGTGGTTTACTTGATTGAAGTAACCGGCTGTAATACGGTGTGATCGCCGATTTCTGGAAATCTTGCATGTCGTTTTGTTTGTTGAAGGGTTATAAATGGCTCAAATGAGTGTGGAACAATTTGCTAATGAACTGGGTTTGTTACCGGCCGTTCTGCTGGAACAGCTTAAAGCTGCCGGCGTGAAGAAAACGCTGGCGGAAGACAGTTTGACGGAGCAAGATAAAGCGCAGCTGCTCGACTATCTAAGAAAAACACATGGCGCCACCGAGACCAGAAGCAAAATCACTTTAACGCGCCGGCAAACTTCCGAAATACGAAAATCCGACAGCACGGGCAGACCGCGCACGATTCAGGTTGAAGTCAGAAAAAGGCGCGTCGTGGCTAAACCCGGCATGACGGACGAAGCTGAAGCTTCCCCGGAAACCGCTAAGCCGCTTGAAGCCGCTCCGGCGATCAAAGAACCCGTACCGGTCATCGATGCGGAGCAACTGGCTTTGCGCAACGAAGAAGCGAGAAAACAAGCGGAACTGATTGCGCGCCAAACCGAGGAAATCAAACAAAAGAGAGCACGCAAAAAAGCCGAAACGGAAGAAGAAATCAAGAAAAAAACAGCGGAGCCGGAAGCGGAGGTTAAGACTGCACCGCCGGTAACTAAGCCCGCGCCGCCAGTGGAACCGGAAGCCGCCATACCGCCAGCAACCGCAAAGAAAGCCGAGCCTGAACAACGAACAGACGATACCCATCCCGGCTCGACTGACGGGACACTGCATAAACCTGCGGTAAAATCCGAAGAGAAAGCCGAGAAAAAGAAAAAACAGACCAAGCAGCAACAGGTCGTTTGGAAAGACGAGAGTGTCAAGAAACGCAGCGTAAAAACCCGCGGCGGCGATCTTTCCAGCAACCAGCAAGGCTGGCGCACGCGCAGAGACAAACACAGCAAGCCGGCGCATGCCGAAGAACAGAATATTCATGCATTTTCCGCACCGACGGAGCCGATCGTGCGCGAAATCATGGTCCCCGAAACCATTTCCGTCAGCGCGCTGGCGCAGAAAATGTCGGTCAAGGCAGCCGATGTCATCAAGGTATTGATGAAAATGGGCAGCATGGTGACAATCAATCAAATGCTGGATCAAGATACAGCCATGATCGTGGTTGAAGAAATGGGACATATCGCAAAATACGCCGAGATCGATAATCCCGAGAATTTTCTTACCGATCACGAAGCTTCCGCCGAAGCAGCGGAATTATTACCGCGCGCGCCGGTTGTCACCGTCATGGGGCATGTCGATCACGGCAAAACCTCACTGCTGGACTATATCCGCCGCACCCGCGTTGCCGGCGGTGAGGCCGGTGGAATAACCCAGCACATTGGCGCATATCATGTGGAAACCGATCACGGCATGGTCACTTTTCTCGATACGCCGGGTCATGAAGCCTTCACCGCTATGCGCGCGCGCGGCACCAAAATCACCGATATTGTCATCCTTGTAGTGGCTGCGGATGACGGTGTCATGCCGCAGACGATCGAGGCCATTCATCATGCCAAAGCAGCCAAGATCCCCATCATTGTGGCGGTAAACAAAATCGACAAACCGGAAGCCAATGCCGAACGGATCCGGCATGAACTGGTTGCGCACGAAGTGGTGCCGGAAGATTGGGGCGGCGATACGATGTTTGTCGAGGTATCGGCAAAAACCGGGCAAGGTATCGATGCTTTGCTGGAAAGCATACTGCTGCAAGCGGAGGTGCTGGAATTGAAGGCGCCGGCCAAAACGGCGGCCAAAGGGGTCGTGATCGAATCGCGGCTGGACAAAGGCCGCGGCCCGGTTGCGACGATTCTGGTGCAATCCGGGACGTTGTATCGCGGCGATGTGTTACTGGCCGGTGCGGTTTTCGGCAAAGTGCGCGCCATGAATGATGAAAACGGCAAAGCGATCAAGCAGGCAGGCACCTCTATTCCGGTTGAAATTCAAGGATTATCGGAAGTACCCGAGGCGGGTGAAACCGTGCTGGTGCTCGATGACGAACGCAAAGCACGCGAAATCGCGCTATTCCGCCAAGGCAAATACCGCGATGTAAAACTCGCCAAGCAGCAGGCGGCAAAACTTGAAAACGTGTTTGATCAGCAAGAAGACGTCAAGGTGCTGTCCCTCATCATCAAAGCCGACGTGCAAGGCTCGTGCGAGGCTTTGGCTTATGCACTGCAGAAGATTTCAACGGACGAAGTCAAGGTCAATATCATACACAGCGGCGTAGGCGCGATTATCGAATCCGATGTCAATTTGTCGCTGGCATCCAAAGCCGTCATCATTGGCTTCAATGTGCGCGCGGACGCCAGCGCGCGCAAACTGATCGCGTCTACTGGCGTCGACGTGCGCTACTACAATATTATTTACGAAGCGGTCGATGAAATTAAAGCGGCGCTCTCCGGCCTGATGTCGCCTGAACGCAAGGAAAGTATCACCGGTCTGATCGATATCCGTGAAATCTACCGTATCCCGAAAGTCGGTACGGTTGCAGGATGTTATGTGCTTGACGGTTTCGTGAAAAGAAATTCTTTGGTCAGGGTGTTGCGCGACGGACTGGTCATTCACAGCTGCGAGCTCGATTCGCTGAAACGCTTCAAGGATGACGTCAAAGAAGTCAGAGAAGGATTCGAGTGCGGTTTATCGCTCAGAAATTTCAACGACATCCAGGTAGGCGATCAACTGGAAGTTTATGAAATCGTCGAGACCGCCCGGTCGTTATAATCCAGCTCGCTGACTCAAGCAACCTATGCCGAAAGACTTTTCCCGCACACTACGCGTTGCCGATCAAATACAACGGGAACTGGCGGACCTGATACAAAATGAAATCAAAGATCCCCGCGTGTGCCACCATGTCACTATCACGGCTGTTGAAGTCACGCGTGATTACAGTTACGCCAAAGTCTTTTACACCAGCTTATGCAATGCGGAAGAAAATCTGCTGGTGGAGAAAGGATTGGAACATGCCAAAGGCTTCTTGCGCACCCATCTGGCGCATCGCATGAAGTTGAGAATCACACCGCAACTCCAATTTGTGTTTGATGAATCGGTCGAACGCGGCGTACGTCTGTCGAAATTGATCGATGAAGCGATCGCGCAAGACAAAGCCACCCATCATCTCGATCCGGAAACTTGAACAGGCTTCCGGCTGCATCTAAAAATTCCTCTATTAATTTGACCAAAACCAAAAAACGGCACATCAGCGGTGTTCTATTGTTGGATAAACCCCTCGGTATCTCATCCAATAAAGCCATTCAGATCGCCAAACATCTTTTCGCCGCAGCCAAATGCGGACATACCGGCACCTTGGATCCCATGGCAACCGGATTGCTCCCGGTCTGCTTCGGCGAAGCCACCAAGTTTTCATCGATATTACTGGGCGCCAATAAAACCTACGAAGCAACGCTCAGGCTTGGTTTCCTCAGCACGACAGGCGATGCGGAAGGCGAAATCAGCCCGACATCAGCAACCGTGCCAAATCCGGCTTTCTCCGAATGCGAGCAGGTATTAAAAAATTTTAGCGGCGACATCCTGCAGATCCCTCCCATGTACAGCGCACTCAAACATCAAGGAAAACCGCTGTACGCCTACGCAAGAAATGGCGAAGTCATTGCCAGGCCGGCGCGCAAGATCACCATTCACGGCATACAAATCCGATCATTGCGGCAGAATGAGTTGCACTTGTGCATCCAATGCGGCACCGGCACCTATATCCGCACACTGGCGGAAGACATCGGCAAGGCGCTGGGTTACGGCGGCGCCTATCTGACCAGCCTGCGCCGTACCGCGATTGACGGCTTCGACATATCCCAAGCACATACGTTACCGGCACTGGAAGAAATGGATGCTATCGCAAGAGACGCGTGTTTATTGCCAGTTCATTGTCTGCTGCACGCTTACCCGGCGGTAGCGCTGGACGATCAATCGGCATTATGGCTACAGCAAGGCCGCATCATTGAATGTCAGCCGGATAACTGCGCTATGGCGGCGGGAGAAATCATACGCTTATATAGCCGGCAGCGCTTCATAGGGTTGGGTGAAATTACCGCTGAACAAAAAATAATGGCCAAGCGTTTACTATCGAACGTTTATTGGTCTGCAACCCCGGTATAAATTGGCATTTTCCAGGAAAATGCCGCATCGCATTTCAATCGGTACCCAAACTGCGGGTTCGTTCGTCCGCATATGACACATGCTTCAGTTTCGCACCATCGGCTTCCAATACGCTTCCATGCAGTAAAACAGCGGTTGCGGTTCTCACCAACATCACCGCCAGCGGCGCAAGCTTGGGATGGTTCAGTTACAGCGGCGATAGTTCAAGAAGTTTGGACATCAACAATATATTCGACCGTGTAAATCCCATAGTTCCGGAATTTACCGTTGCGCATGATACTGGCCCTGGCAATCCCTATATTGCCTGATTGTCCGGTGTTACAGATACCCTTTCTTTCGCGGTGAAAGCGTAATATGGACCGCTAATTTAGAATGCAGATTCGTACAACTGCAATTTTTAGGACAAATGTACTAGTAAACTCAGGATCGTTTACCTATTAATTTAATCGGCAGTAGTCAATACAATTCTTCAGGTATAAAATAAATATGGATTTACACAAAAAAACATATTGTTAACAATAAGGAGCCTAACATGATAAAAAGATTGATTGAAAAAGCTGCCAAGCTCCCGGCGGCCCCGCGAATACTGGCGATATCGGCGCTGACGTTGTCGAGCATCTCTGCTGCATCGGCAGCCAGTATCACGTGGAGCACCGGTCCTAACTTCGGCGGCCCTGACGGCCATCTGGGCATTTTAACCAACGGCGCGCTGGTGGAGGCCATTGATTTAGCCGGTGTTGCCGGCGCCCCAATAACGGTGGACCCGGCAGGATTAAATATTACATTCAGCACTATCAATTCGCCATTCTTCACTTCGAATTGGTTTTCTGCTAGCGGCGGCGGCAATACCGATCCGGGATGGTCCGCCATCTTGAATACGTTTGAATGGCAAAGCGGTGCCAATGTAACAGCCAGCAATTTCCTCGACGGCTTGACTGTTGGCCATGAATACCAAGTGCAATTGTTCGCTGCCCGCACCGATTGCTGTGCGACGCGCACGCATTGGTATGGCGATGGCGCAGGCAATTTATCGACACCGATCAACGGGAATAGTTATATCAGTATTGTAGGTACGTTCACTGCCGACAATAGTGATCAAGCCATTCAAATATTCGACAGTACATCCAATCCCATTCTAAATGCGTATGTGTTGCGCGATATCACACCGGCAGTACCGGAACCGGGCACATGGGCAATGCTGCTCGCTGGCTTGGGATTGCTTGGATTCTCGGCTCGCCGCAACAAAGCCGGTTAACCGCATGGCAGGGCTTTTCTTGCGATGAACAACCCCGCTCACGAAGCGGGGTTTGTTTTTATGACGGCTTGGCTTGTTAAGCCGATCCTAATGACAAATCGGGCATTGCGCCCTTGAAATGCTGCAAATTACGCTCGGCAATCCGCAGTTTGTGCAGCAAAACGGTCAATTGTGAATAAAATTCGTCACCGGCAATTAACTGCTGCCACTCATCACCATCCGGATCATCCTCATCCAGATTGCGCCAGAAGAGGTTGCAAAAGGTATTGAAAGGAACCGGCTGTCCGGCAATCAAATCGGCTTTGATTTTATGATTGATCCAACGCTGCCGCCTTTTGATCAGCTCTTCCGCACCGGCGCAAACGACAACTGAGAGGTAGGCATACAAATCCGTTGTGCTGCGAATGCTGGCAAGCTCAGAAAATTTCTTTGTACGGATGGCATTCGCGATAAATTCCTGCAACGCCATCGTCGACACTTTAAGACTTACACCCGTTTGTAATGCGTAAATTTTATCGAGATACATAGGTCAGAAAAATAAAGTAAGCGGCGGTAACCAATGAGCCATTCGATTAACAATCGGGATTAAGGTTCATTCCTACGCGAAGCCTCACTAAGGAAACACTGATTAATTGATCATGTGAACAAATCACAACGTTGCGCAGCACTCGCACCTCGCCTATCTTATTGATAGGCCTCGGTTACTGTGCTCCGTTCTCCTCGCACTTCATCTCGTCCGCCGAATTAATCAATGTTTCCCAAATAAACCTTTCATTCATAGCGTATGAACATTTCCGCCAGGGCATCAGGGCCGTGCCGGTCGATCAAGGATTCGATTTCGGCGAGCAGTACATCATCTTCATCCTCGTCCAGCACGCCCGCTCCCACCAAATTCGCGGATAAACCGGAGATAAGCGCATCTTTCACCATTTCAAGTGTCGCGGGATTTTCTCGCTCGGATGTATTGATCACGGTATCGATGACGCGTGATAAGGGTTCGCTCGCCATTTCCTGCACAAAGTCGATCGCCAATGCGGTTTCGCCGAATTCCTCGATCAGTGCATCGAGCTCATCCAGCAGCGACTCATTGATATCGAAATGATGCAGTTGCTCTGTTTCGGTGAACGCATCGCTCAACACACCGGCCACAAAATCGCGCATCGTGGCCAACGTAATATCTTCCGCGAACGCCGACCGGTTCAACCTGCTGGCAATCAAGGCGGATAGATTAGGACTCACGCGGGTTGCAACATCAATCGGATTTCGTATCATGGCACACTCCTCATCAATAGTTTTTGTTCAAAGAATATTCGATCAATCCCTTGTTTGCCCGGATGGCCCGGCAAGACAAGCGATCACTTCATCATCCGTCACTTGCGGAAAATCCGCATAAAATTGCCCGACGGCATAGAAATTATCGGGCGATGACAAACATACAATGCGATCCGCTTTTCCATGCAGCTTTTTCAGGGTCTCCGGTGGCGCGACGGGCACCGCACAGATCAATTCAGCCGGCTTCTGATTGCGTAATGCATGCAGCGCGGCAATCATCGTTGAACCGGTCGCCAATCCGTCATCGATGACGATCACGATGCGTCCGGCCGGGTCAACCGGCGGCCGTTGGGGGGTATAGTGCGCGCGCCGCTGCCGGATGGTTTCCAGTTGCGCGGCTACTTCGCGCTGCACATATTCCTGATCCGCGCCCGCGCGTTCGGCGTATTCGGTCAAATACACCCAGCCGCTTTCATCGACGGAACCGATGGCGTATTCCGGATTACCGGGTGCGCGCAGTTTACGCACCAGCACCACATCCATTTCGCCGTTCAGTTGCTGCGCAATCACCTTGGCCATCGGCGCTGCGCCGCGCGGAATGGCGAGCACCAGCGGGTTCTTGCCGCGATACTCGGATAGTGCTTGCGCCAGTTTACCGGCTGCTGCGATCCGGTCAGCAAAAATCATCATATTCTCCTTATCGTCATCAAGACATGGTGCGGCCGATCAACCGGCGCAATTCCTTCAGCGGGCGAGTATTCAACACATCACTTTTTTCCAGCCAGCCGCGCCGCGCCTGACCGGCACCAAAGCGCAGATTGGCAAAATCGTAAACGCTGTGCGCATCGGAATTGATACTGATCAGCACACCCTCTTCCTTGGCCATTTGGCATTGGGTATCAAGCAAATCCAACCGCTCCGGATGTGCATTCAGCTCCAGAAAGCAACCGCGCACTTTAGCCTCCCGGATAATGCGCAGCATATCAATATCGTACGGTGCACGGCGCTGAATCAGGCGTCCAGACGGATGCGCCAGCAAGGTGAAATACCGGTGCTGCATGGCGCGCAGAATACGCTGCGTTTGTTTGGCGCGGGACAGATTGAAACTGCTGTGCACTGCACCCACCACCATATCCAGCCGCGCCAATATGCTATCCGGCAAATCCAGGCTGCCGTCTTCCAGAATATCGACCTCGATGCTCTTGAGTAAGGTGATGCCTTTCAGCTTGGCATTCAACTGATCGATTTCATCGCACTGCCGCTCCAATTGTTGCGGATCGAGGCCATGCGCAAAAGCCAGCCGGCGTGAATGCTCGGTAATCGCAAGATACTCAAAACCATGCGTCAACCCCGCCTGCGCCATCTCGCGCAAGCTGTTGTGGCCGTCGGTTGCCTTGGTATGCGCATGCAGGTCACCGCGCAGATCGCTCTGCTCCACCAAGCGCGGCAACCGCCCTATCCGCGCAACCTCAATCTCACCACGATTTTCGCGTAATTCGGGAGGAATATAGGGAAGCCCCACCGCAGCATACACCGACGCTTCCGTTTCTCCGGCAATACGCGTGCCGTTACGCAACACACCGTATTCGTTGATTTTCAACCCGCTCTGTTGCGCCAGGCGGCGAATCGCGATGTTATGCGCCTTGGAACCGGTAAAATAATGCAGCGCCGCACCATAGGATTCTTCCTCGACGACGCGCAAATCGACTTGCAATCCGCACTTGAGAATTACGCTGGCGCGCGTGGAACCCGCCGACAAAATCTCGGCGACTTCGTCGTAGGTTGTGAAACGCCGCACCACTTGGTTCGACGCCATTGCCGGCGCTGTCAGCAAAAGATCCAGATCGCCCACGGTCTCGCGCATGCGCCGGAAACTGCCAGCAACCGTGACGTGCGCCACCCCTGGAATGGCGGCCAGGAATTTTTCCAGCGCCTCGGCATACTGCGCCGCAATAGCCAATTTGAAACGCTGCGCCTGGTTGGCGTGCGCTTCGACCGCTTGCAAAATATTGTTCTCGGTTTTCTCGCCAAAACCCGGTAACGCGCGGATACGTCCGTCACGCGCCGCGCGATGCAATTGTTCGATCGTTTGCACATCGAGATCGTGGTACAGTGCTTGCACCCGTTTCGGACCAAGCCCGGGAATCTTCAGCAGTTCGGTAATGGCGGGCGGCAGTTCGGCATGCAAGCGATCGAGCAAACTGCAATGGCCGCTACTGACAATCTCCTTGATTTTTGCCGCCAGATCGTCGCCGATGCCCGGCAGTGCCATCAAATCTTCGCCTTTTTCCAGCATCCGGGATACTTCTTGCGGCAATTCACTCAGGATACGGGCGGCATTGCGGTAAGCACGAATACGGAACGGATTGGCGCCTTGAATTTCAAGCAAATCGGCAATTTCCTCGAAAATGGCGGCAATATCGGCGTTGTGTTTCGGCATGCAAATTCCCTGTTGAGCTTCGCTCGCCTGGCGTACGTTAATTGATCAATCGCAAAGGCTTCCCAGATTAATACATTTCTCCCGGCAAAAATACTACAATGAAACTACTTTTTCATAAAGTGATTAATCAATGAGCACATCGTATTTTGAACATGACGCCGACATCGGCATCATCGGCCGCGGCCTGACGGTGGAACAATCGTTCGAAGCGGCGGCGCATGCGGTTTTTGCCATTATCACGCACATTGAGGAAGTGCAACCCGTGACGGTCGTAGCCGTCGAATTCGAGGAATCCGATGTTGAGCTGGCGCTGGT
>JAFEEV010000177.1 GCA_018240935.1 Pseudomonadota bacterium | reverse complement strand
TGAACGGACAACGATTTGCGTTTCATGGTTATTTGCCGGTCGAGAGTGCGGCGTGCGCCAGCAAAATAGCGGAGTTGGAGAAACAATCGATCAGTTTGAGACAGACGCAGATTTTTATCGAAGCGCCTTACCGCAATCAGAAATTGCTGGAGCAACTGGTTGCCGTGTGCAGCGACAGCACGGATTTATGTATTGCGAGCAACTTGACATTTTCCAGTGAGAAAGTGATGACCAAGCCGGTGAGGGAATGGCGGCGCTCATTGCCGGATATCAACAAAATACCGGCAATTTTTTTATTGCAGGGATAACACGTGCTGGCAGAGTGTTGTTGAGCCGCCGTTCGCGGGGATTATTGGCTGGGTTGTTTTTTCTGGATAAATTCGATTTTGTATCCGTCAGGATCTTCAATAAATGCGATGACTGTTGTGCCATGCTTCATCGGACCGGCTTCGCGCGTGACTTTACCGCCCAGCTTTTTGACGTTCTCGCACGCCTGATAAGCATCCTCGACTTCAATGGCGATGTGGCCGTAGCCTTCACCCAAATTGTACGAGGGGGTATCCCAATTGTGCGTCAGTTCCAGCACGGTGCCGTCCGCCTCATCCTGATAACCGACAAAAGCCAGCGTAAATCTGCCGTCGGGATATTCTTTGCGGCGCAATAATTTCATGCCCAGGACTTGCGTGTAAAACGCCAGCGACTTGTCGAGGTTACCCACGCGCAGCATGGTATGCAAAATGCGCATTTAGATTTTCACCATTTCAAAATCTTCTTTGCGCGCGCCACATTCCGGACACGTCCAGTTGATTGGCACATCTTCCCAGCGCGTGCCCGGCGCAATGCCTTCATCCGGAGATCCTAAGGCTTCATCATAGATATAGCCGCAGATTAAACACATGTAACGATTGAATTCACGATTCTCTTCGGTAGGCATGATAGATAGCAGTTTCCTTTTAGGTTAAAATGATATTTTACGGTATTAATGCATGTTACAGCCACCCCCAATCGTACTTTCTTTTGCAGCCAATGACCCCAGCGGGGGAGCGGGATTACAGGCTGATTTGCTGACGATAGCCAGCATGGGCTGCCATCCGCTGTCGGTGATGACGGCGATTACGGTGCAGGATACCGCGGGCGTCGATGATGTCATGCCGCTCGATCCCGAATGGGTTGCCGATCAAGCCAGGGCGGTGTTGGAAGATATGCCGGTTCACGCATTTAAAATCGGTCTTTTGGGCAGCGTTGAAATTATCGCCGCCATCGCCGAAGTGATTTCCGATTATCCGCATATTCCGCTGGTTATGGATCCGGTACTGACTTCCGGCCGCGGTGATGAACTGGCGAACGAAGAAATGATCGACGCGATGCGGGAATTATTGTTGCCGCAGGTGACGATACTAACGCCAAATAGCCTGGAAGCCAGACATCTGGCGCAACAGGACAGTGATAATTGCGAAAGTAAGCTGGATTTGAGTCTTTGCGCGCAACGATTATTGAACATGGGATGCGAGTATGTGTTGATAACCGGCACCCATGAAAATACCGCGCAAGTGACCAATACGCTGTATGCCATTGATGGCGTGGTGCGTACGGATCACTGGGAAAGGCTTGAGAATACCTATCACGGCTCCGGTTGCACGCTGGCCTCGGCGATAGCCGCTTCGCTAGCCAATGGCCTGTCCATCAGCGAAAGTGTGCTGGAAGCGCAAGACTATACATGGCATACGCTGCAAGCGGGGTTCCGTCCCGGTATGGGGCAATATATCCCGAACCGGCTGTTTTGGGTGCGGGATGCCGAAGATGATCAGAACGAGCAGGACGCGTGAGTGAACAAGCCGAAGATCAACGGACTCTATGCGATCACGCCGGATCTGAACCATACCGGCGATCTGCTGGATAAAACCCGGCAGGTGCTGGCAGGCGGCGCGCAGCTGATCCAATACCGTAATAAATCGGCGGATGATGCATTGCGCAAGGAGCAAGCCGGATTATTGCTGCAATTGTGCAGGCAATACAGGGTTCCGCTGATCATCAACGATCACATTGAACTGGCGGCGGCACTCGATGCGGATGGCGTGCATGTGGGGCGCGCTGACGGTTCGATTGGCGATGCGCGCAGACGGTTGGGGCGGAATAAGATTGTCGGCGCGTCGTGTTATAACAGTCTGGATCTGGCGCTGCGAGCGGAAGAGTCGGGCGCCGATTACATCGCTTTCGGTGCGTTTTTTCCTTCGCAGACTAAAATGGATACCGTACCGGTATCAACCCGCTTGGTCGAGCAAGTTAAGAAAAAAATAACTGTTCCGGTGGTAGGAATCGGCGGCATCCGCTTGGCAAACGCAATAACGGTTATCCAAAGCGGCTGTGATGCCATCGCCGTTTGCAACGATTTATTCGCAACCGGGAATATCAAAGCGCAAGCGAAACAATACGCCCGCTTGTTTACAGCACATCATGCAATTTAAGCAGAGTTATCCTTATCAATTTTTATCACGAGCAAGCAAATGACATCACGCAATCATCAATTATTCGAACAATCGCAGCAGTATATTCCAGGCGGCGTTAACTCTCCCGTACGCGCTTTTAAATCCGTGGGTGGAGAACCGGTATTTTTTCAGCGCGGCGAAGGCGCTTATTTTTGGGATGCGGATGGCAAGCAATATATTGATTATGTCGGATCGTGGGGACCGCTGATTCTCGGGCACGCTCATCCGGATGTGGTGAAAGCGGTGCAAGCGGCGGTGCAAAACGGTCTTACTTTCGGTGCGCCGACCGAAGCCGAACTGGAAATCGCACAGTTGATTTGCCGCTTGCTGCCGTCCATCGAACAAGTCCGCCTGGTCAGTTCCGGTACCGAAGCCGGCATGAGCGTGATCCGTCTGGCGCGCGGTTTTACCGGTAGAAGCAAAATCATTAAATTTGAAGGCTGTTACCACGGTCACGACGATTCCTTGCTGGTTAAAGCGGGATCGGGCGCATTGACTTTCGGTAATCCGAGTTCCGCCGGCGTCCCGGCGGAAACGGCGGGACATACCATTGTGCTGGATTTCAACGATATTGCCGGTGTTGAAGAAGCCTTTAACAAATGGGGCAAGGAAATTGCGGCGGTGATCGTCGAACCGGTGGCCGGCAACATGAATCTGATCGCGCCGAGGGCGGATTTCCTGACCAAATTGCGGGCATTGTGCACGCAAAACGGCAGCGTGCTGATATTTGACGAAGTGATGACCGGATTCCGGGTTGGCTTAGGCTGCGCGCAAGGACTTTATCAGATCAAGCCCGACCTGACTGCGATGGGCAAAGTGATCGGCGGCGGCATGCCGATGGCTGCATTCGGCGGACGCCGTGAGATCATGCAATGCCTTGCGCCGCTCGGTCCGGTTTATCAGGCAGGCACATTGTCAGGAAATCCGGTTGCGGTTGCGGCCGGATTGGCTACGCTCAAACTGATTCAAGCGCCCGGTTTTTACGACCGGCTGGCGGACAAAACGCGGCAGCTGGTCGACGGTATTTCAGCTGCGGCGAAAAAACACGGTATCGATTTCTGCGCGCAATCCATCGGCGGCATGTTCGGGTTGTATTTCAGTAAAACGATACCCGCCAGCTTTGCCGAAGTCATGCAGTGCGACAAAGCGGCTTTTAACCGTTTCTTCCACGCCATGCTGGAGGAGGGGGTCTATTTTGCTCCTTCTGCATTTGAAGCCGGTTTTGTTTCCATCATGCACGGCGATGCCGAGTTGAATAAAACGTTGTCGGCAGCAGAGAAAATATTCAAGAACTGGTAAATTTTCGCGGAAGCCAACGGGAAAGCAGCAGCAATAAAAAAGGCGGTCACACCGCCTTTTTTATTTATTGGTAACCGGTGCGGTTAACGCATGGTGGAAATATAGGCCGATACGGCGCGTTTTTCCTGCGCGCTCATGCGGCTGACAACTTTCTGCATGACATTGCTGTCGTTGGAGCGGTCGCCGGTATTGAACAGATTTAACTGCGTGAGGGTGTATTCCGCGTGCTGGCCGGCAACACCAGGATAGCGTGGCGGAATACCGGACCCGTTCGGGCCGTGGCAGCTGGCGCAAGCGGGGACACCGTGTTCGATATTACCGCCGTGATAAAGAATTTTTCCTGTTTCGAGCAGCTTCTCATCAGCCGCGACTTGGCTCGGTACTGTTTTTTGCTGGGCATAGTATTCGCCCAATTTTTTCATATCGTCTTGAGAAAGCGCGGCTACCATCGAAGACATGACCGGACTGTTACGCTTGGCCGGTTCGGTTTCGGTCGCTTTAAAATCCATCAATTGCTTGGTGATATACTCCGCTTGCTGGCCGGCCAGAATCGGGTTCATCGGGATGACGCTATTGCCGTCTGGATTGTGGCAACCGGCGCAAATGCCAGAAGCGATTTCTTGCGCACCGGCGGGAGCAGCGGGCGCGGCAGGAGCAGCATTCGAGTCAGCAGCCGTTTCTTCAGCTGCCAGAGGCGCAGCCATTGCAAGCACTGCGCGTATTACCATATTTTTAATCATTTTCATATTTCGCGTTCCGTTCTAAGAGCATTCAAAAGTTGGTAGGTGTGTTGAAAATTAACGGCGTATTTTAACAAGGCACAAGAGCATTAACAACAAAATTCATAGGGTCTTCATTATTTAATATTTTATTTTTCAATGAAAATAATCTTCATGCTGTTATTGATTGCTAATATAGTCTATCTGGGCGCTACGCAATGGTATTCCGGCGAACAAAACCCGGTTGCGCCGGTCTCGGTGCATCCGGAAAAAGTCGTACTGGTTCCGGCGCAGGAAAATTGTTTGCTGTGGGGCGATTTTTATGAAGAGCAGATACGCTA
>JAFEEV010000176.1 GCA_018240935.1 Pseudomonadota bacterium | reverse complement strand
TTAAGTGTAGTAAGGGAAGTAAAAAAGTGTTTTTTGGCATGGAAAAAGTGTTGTTCAAAATCATTTTATGAGAACATGCTATGGAAAACACGGGCTCTATCAAACAGTTTGATCTTTATCTACGGGAAACTCTGAGAATTTCAAGTTAATGAAACATCAATTCATGGAAGTTACATTTACTCACTCCACTCAGTCTGTCACACGCATCGCAATTTGTCTTTCACGGTTTGTCCGGCTGCGGACACTGATTTCCGCGAGCGTTTTACTGCTGCTTTTCAATTCCGCCGTGTCTGCTGCGGTATTGGGCAAGCTCGTGCAACCTTACGGCAGCTACGGCTTTACCGCCGATGATAATATCTTGCGTATACGCGACGGGATGAATCCCTTACCGCTGCTTGGCACGAATAATCTTTTCGATATGTCGCATCGCTTTACCGGCGGGGTTCTGCTCGGGAAAGACATCGGGCGGCAGCAATTCAATGCGAATTTAAGCTGGACGCACACCCGGTTTGAGAAATTCGATCAAATGAACAACAACCTGAAAAGCTTCAATGGCGGCTGGCATTGGTTTCTCGGCAACCGGCTGGAAGGTAATATGGGTGCAAGCTATGTGCAATCATTGGCGCCTTTTGTGTTTCAACCAGGTGTCAAAAATGTCAGAACCGAACAAACCGAATTCCTTAACGCCAGTTTGAGTATCCATCCGCGCTGGCGCTTGAACGGCAGTTACACCCGCTATGATCTTAACTCGAATAGCCCTAGCCTACGATTTCTTAATCGTACAGAAGACCGTTTTGAGGGCGGAATCGATTTCGTGACACCGGGTAGAAATACCATCGGCGTGCTCTTTCGCGACACCATCGGCGATTTTCCGGTGCGCACCCTGGCAGCCGATGGCTCATTTACGGACAATAGCTATAACCAAAAAGAAGCCTTGGCGAAAATCAACTGGGTAATATCCGCAAAATCGAACCTTTACGGCACAGGCGGGTGGGTGGAGCGGACTAATGCCAGTTTCAAAGCACGCGACTTTAGCGGATTCAATGCCCGTGTGATCTATAGCTGGCAGCCTACCGCCAAGATCGGCGTATCGCTTTCCGGATGGCGTGAAACTGCCGCCATGCAAGCGCTGACCGCCAACTTCAGCCTTAATACCGGCGGCAGTATTATTCCGTATTGGGAAATCACAAGAAAAGTGAAGCTTCAAGGAGATTTTTCCTATCAACACATGAAATTCGATAATTTTTCAATCTTTACCGATTCATTCTTACCGATCGGCACGCAAAACACGCTTCGCAATGCTACGGTGAAACTCATCTATACCCCTTATCCCGGCTTACAGTTCATGACTTCGGTCTATCACAACGATTTGCAAACCAATAACAGATTGGGCGGATTTAACGCCAACGGTGTCAATATCAATCTGCAGTACACATACGGAAAACAATGACAGTCAACGATTTACCCATCGTAGCCTTTTTCAAGCATCTGCTCGATCCTTTCATCATCTGGAGCATGCTGATTCTGACCGCCTGGTTGTACGATGAAGATTTCACCAGCTACTATCTGGTGCTGGTCATCATCACCTTCTTCGTTTCCACCTATATCTACGAGCGCATTCTCATTTACCGCAATTGGCGCAAGGGGCGCTTGCTCGCTTACGTGCGCGATACGGTGATGGGTTGGCTGGTGATTGTCGCCATTTTGCTGTTTCTCGGCTACGCCACCAAATTTCACAGCCAATTCTCCAAGCAAGTCCTGCTGACCTGGTTCATCGTCACACCGCTCATGCTGATCGCCAGCCATCTGACGGTGCGCAGCATCGTCGCCAATTTGTACGACAAAGGCAAGTTGCGTTCGGCGATTGTGATCGGCGCCAATGAAAACAGTTTATCGTTCATCCGGCATATTGCCGAGTTACCCTTTTTGCTGATCAGCTATCAGGGGTTCTTCGATGAGCGCAGCAGTTCGCGCATTGCCGGCAATTTCGGTGCGCAGGCGGAAGAGCCGGCTGATCTTGCCGCGGCTGTCGTCAGGCCGGATGACTTCGGTTCGCGCTTGGGCGGATTGAATGATGTGGTGCCTTACATCCAGAAACATAATATCGAGATGGTCTTCATCAGTCTGCCGATGTCGTCGCAGCCGCGCATCCAGAAATTGATGGATGAGTTGCCGGATACCACGTCTTCGATCTATTTCCTGCCGGACATCTATATCTTCGATTTGATGCAGGCGCGTTTCGAGTACATCGGCGATACGCCGGTGGTGGCCATGAACGAGTCGCCGTTCATCGGTGTCGACGGCGTGGTGAAAAGTGTCAGCGACTTCGTTTTGGCTTTGCTGATCATCATCTTGCTATCGCCGGTGATGGCGTGCATCGCCTTGGCGGTAAAACTCACCTCGCCCGGCCCGGTGATCTTCAAGCAGCGCCGCTACGGCCTCAACGGCGAGGAGATCATCGTGTACAAGTTCCGCTCGATGACGGTAACCGAGGATGGCACCAATGTTCAGCAAGCAAAACAGAACGATCAGCGCCTGACTAAAATCGGCGGCTTTCTGCGCCGCACGTCACTGGACGAATTGCCGCAATTCTTCAATGTGCTGGAGGGCAAAATGAGCATCGTCGGCCCTCGTCCGCATGCCGTGGCGCATAACGAACTCTACCGCAAACTGATCAAGGGCTATATGCTGCGCCATATGGCCAAACCCGGCATCACCGGCTGGGCTCAGGTCAACGGCTGGCGCGGCGAAACCGAAGCGCTGGAAAAAATGAAAGCGCGCATCGAGCACGACCTCTACTACCTCAAAAACTGGTCCATCTGGCTCGACCTCTGGATCATCTTCAAAACCGTCTGGGTCGTCTTCAAAAAAGATAATGCTTATTAGGATGCACTCATGACACGCCGCAACCAGCCGCCGATGTCGGCAATTTCCTGTCCGCATACGGTATGCGCCATCGGGTATTCATGCCATTCCAGAGAATAGCCGCCGGTCAGCAGTCTTTCTTTTGATTGCAGCGCCAGCGTTATCGGCACTACCGGATCGTAGTTGCCATGCGCCATGAATACCGGCGTAGCGGCATTAGCGCTAGACGCTTCGGCTGCGAGTGATTCCGCCAGCGGCAAATAACACGACAAAGCGATAATACCAGCCAGCGGATTGCTTTGACGCAAACCGGCTTGCAGCGCCATCGCGCCGCCTTGCGAAAACCCCGCGAGCACGATGCGTTTGGATGGAATGCCGCGCTGCATTTCCTTTTCAATCAGAGCATCCACAGCTTTTTGCGACTCATGAATACCGGATTTATCCTGGTGATCGCTAAAATTTGCATGATAAATATCGTACCAGGCGCGCATGATGTACCCATTATTGATCGTGACGGGGCGCTCGGGCGCATGCGGAAAAACAAACCGGACCACTGCGCCGGGCGGCAATTCCAGTTCGTTCACGATCGGCACGAAATCATTTCCATCGGCGCCGAGTCCGTGCAACCAGATAATGGCATATGCCGGAGAATCGTCCGTTTCAATCTCCACCACCGGCAGAAAATCCATCCAATGAGTCATCATTGAAATACCTGCACACGCTGCATTGACATAAAAAAACGATCAGATAAAATTCCGCATCGCAACGAATTCACCTTAAAGGAAGTTATGAAACGCAGGGATTTTATAAAATTAATCGGCACAAGTGTACTCTCTTTCCCCGTTTCACCCTTAATGGCCAAGCAACTGCTGTCGTCGGATTTCAGCAATTGGACCAGCTACCGCTTAACGTATCAAATCGATCTCCCGGGCAAAGGCAATTCCGCGCGCTTATGGCTGCCGCTGCCCGACACCAACGATTCCGCTTTTCAGTTCACGCAAGGCAGTAACTGGAACGGCAATGCAACAAAAGCTTCGTTCGGTAAGCTGGGAACCAGTCCTTTTCCGGTATTCAAGGCGGAATGGCAAGGAAAACCGAAAAGCGGTCTGCGCCACGTCACCGTCAGTTGCATCGTGAAAACCACACACCATTCGTTGGATGTCACGCACGACCATGCCACCAAGAATTCCGCGCTGCCGCACAGCATCAAGAATTATTTGAATCCGACCCACTTGAAGCCGGTCAACGGCATCGTGCGTGAAACCGCGCATGCCATCCTGAAAGAAAAACATGCCGCGTCGACGGTGGATCAGGCCAAAGCCATTTATGACTGGGTCATCGATAACGCGCAATACGATCCAAATACACGCGGACGCGGACAGGGCGATGTCAAAGCGATGCTGGAGAAAAGCCAATTGTCCGGCAAATGCGTCGACTTGAATTCGTTATTTGTCGCGCTGGCAAAAGCAGCCAATATCCCGGCGCGCAACCAGTACGGCATCCGCATCAGCGAGTCGAAACTGTTCGACAGTATCGGACAATACGGCGACATCAGCCAATCGCAACACTGCCGCGCGGAATTCTTTCTCGCCGGACGCGGCTGGATACCGGTCAATCCGGCCGATGTGCTGCAAGCATCGAACTTGGAAAAACTGGCGCTGGACGATCCGAAAATCATGCAATTAAGAGAAAAATTCTTCGGCACTTGGGAAATGAATTGGCTGACGTTCAATCACGCCGAAGATTTGACATTGCACCCCGCCAATGCTGCCAGCAAGCTGCCTTTCTTCATGTATCCATATGCCGAGATCGACGGAAAAGCGCTCGACAGCCTGGATCACGAAAACTTCGCCTACAAAATTACTTCCGGTGAGCTCGTCGGTACCGGCGCTAAGTTTTAGCGTTGCGCCGCTCACATAAATAACCGCTCAATCAGCC
>JAFEEV010000175.1 GCA_018240935.1 Pseudomonadota bacterium | reverse complement strand
TGCCGCCGTCACCGGCCCGAAAGCGGAATCCCTGATCAACATGCTCATCGCGATGGCGTTGGTTGCCACCGCGGACAATCCCATCCCGGCAGCTCCGGCCCATAACCGCCAGTGGCTGCCGGGATCGGCCTGCATCGTCAGCACGATGGCGACGGCGGCAACGGCAATGAGGATAAACAGCAAATACGATTCATCGCCGAGTTTCGCACCCAGCGGCGTCAGCACGATTCGGGACAACATTCCGGTAACGCCGAACGCAGCGATTAACATACCCGCCTGCGCCAGCGGCATATCTTGCTGCACGGCAAAAGCCGGCAAAAATGTGACAAATGCGGATAGCGCCAGACCAACGCTGCACTGCACCGCCATCAACCAAGACAGCAATGCGTTCGGGCGCGCGAAAGTGAACCGTTTGTTTGCTCTGACATGCTGCCCGGGGGTAACGAACAGCACCGCAAGACCGAACGCCAGCGCAACCGGCGCAATGACACCGAATGCCGCACGCCAGCCGTATTCGAATGCGACGGCGGGCAGCACCAGCCCGGCAAACAGCGCGGCCAATTGAACGCCGGCTTGTTTCAATCCTACTGCGCCGGCTCTCTGTTCGGGCCGCACTTGCTGCGCGATCAGCAGGTTAGTCGCCGGATTCGCCAATGCTTGTGCGATGCCGCAAATCGCGGTGGCGGTAATCAAGCTCAACAATACTTGTGCCGCCGCGATCAGCGCAAAAGCCGCTGCAATCGCGCCAAACAACACCAATAGTGCAATGCGCGCGCCGATGTAATCCACGATCGCGCCCGCCCCGAGCGATAAAACAGCCGCCAAGCCGAACGAACTCATGATCAGATAACCGATGGCAACCGGCTCGAAATGCAAATCCCGGCTCAGCAACGGCCCGAGTGTGCTGGTGGCATATAAAATGAGCATCGGCAACGTCATGGCGAAAATCAGAACCACCTGCAACAAGCCGCCGGTCATCGCCGGACGCGGTAATTTAACGGAATCAATTGCCATGCGAGAGACCCGGTGGAATATTTTTGATTGCGATGGTCATTGTCCGATCCGGCCCCAATCACTCGAACGAGTACAACGCATGGTGCTGATAATGATTGATCAGGCGGCGTCCGACCGAGCTGATCAGCGATTCGTCATTGCCATCCAGAATGCGCGAAGTACGCGCGATGCGGTTAATGCCATAGAGCGGCGTCAGGTCGCTGAGGCCCTCGGCGCCGTAAAGCTGCATCGCGCCGTCGGAAGCGATGCACAGCGCATGCGAAGCGGCCATTTTGGCGACATTAATCGCGATCTCATCGGGACTTTGCGCATCAACGCCGCGCGCCGCGATGCGAATCAGCTCGCGCGCCCCGGCGATGGCCTGGTAGGTATTGAAGATATGCTGGCGCACCAGCTGCTTCTCCGCCAGACGGCTGAATTTTCCGCGAATGGAATGAATACGCGCGCCCATTAAATCCATGCAGCGCTGCGCCAGACCAATCCAATTCATGGCGCGCAACAACCGGCCCAGACCGAGCCGTTTGTTCATCAAATCCAGGCCGCCGCCGCACGCGCCGATCAAATAATGTTCGGGTACTTGCACCGCAGTCAAGGAAACTTCCCCCTGACCGTACGAGTGCCCCATCATCGTGAGTTGCCGTTCGACCTTAAAACCCGGTGCATCGGTCGGCACAATGATCATCGACAATGCGTTGTTGAGCGCGGTTTCTTTACCCGCCGTGCGCGCCAGAACGGTCATAAAAGTGGCGCGATCGGCGTTGGATATGAACCATTTTCTGCCGTCGATACGCCACCAGCCATTCGACAAATGCGCCGTTGTCGTTATCAGACTCGGGATCGAACCGCTCTGGCCGGGCTCGGTCATGCCGTAACAGGGTAACGCATCCCCGCTCGCCAGCGGTTGCAGGAATTGTTCATGGATCGCTGCATTGCCGAATTTCAGCAGCATGTGCGCGTCAAGCGCGGTGTGGCTGGCAAAAATGGCTTGTGAAAACTCAGTACGCCCTTCCTGCTCGGCAACCAGCAAATAATCTTCCAGCGAAGCGATTTTCCCGCCGTGCGATAGCGGATAAAACAACCCGCGTAAACCGGCCTGGCGGGCTTTCTGCGCCAAATCGGATTGCAGCCGCAGCGATCGCTCCCCTTGCTGCGCCAGTAACGGCTCGTTCGGTATGATTTCCGTTTCGACAAAGACGTTGACTGCACGCGCCAATTGCTTGGCCGTTTCCGTATGGGTTGTTTTGCCGGATGCGGGCGCCATCAGTGCGCCCTCTGCGAATAATCCGCCTTGCCGATGACAGCGGCATTGCTCTTGAATTGCGTGTTTTCCAGCTCGTTGATCAGCTGTTTTTTATCGACTTTACCCGCCGGACTGAGCGGCAGTTGTCTTAAATACCGCAGATACTCGGGTAATTTGTTTTTTTCCAAACCGCTGTCGAGCAAGAAGCGGGTAAATTGCGCTAACGACGGCCGCTCGGCGCCTTCGCGCATCGCCAGGCAGAGGCAAATGCGGTGTCCCAAATCGTCATCCGTAACCGGTATGCAGGCCGCGCTGACAACCGCCGGATGCGATGCGGCGATTTCCTCGATTTGCGCCGGACTGATGTTGACGCCGCCGCGAATGATGATTTCCTTTTTCCGCCCGGTCAGCACCAGATAACCTTGGTCATCGATAAATCCGAGATCGCCGGTATATACCCAGCCGTCCGCATCGCGGTACAACGCATCCAGCTCGGGATTATTGACATACTGCATCGGCGTGATCGGTCCACGCGCGGCGATTTCTCCGATATGGCCTTGCGTTACTTCGCGTTTCTGGTCGTCGACGATTCTGATCGAACAGACATCGGGATTGGGCCGGCCGGTTTTGCGCAGAATCGTCTCCACGCTGTCGTCCAGCATGGTGTGGCAATTCACCCCGTCCGCCGAGCCGTACAAGCTGATAAAACCGCACCGGAACGCTTCGGTGCATCGGCGGATCGACGCTTCGTCGATTTTCGCTCCGCCGCTGACGATGGCAATCAAGCTGGAAGTATCGGTGGCAATTAACGCCGGATCCGCCGCGATACGCTGAAACATGGTCGGCACACCGAAAATATGCGTCGGTTTGAGTTGTGCAATCGCACGGATAGCGGCGGCGGCATCGAATTGCGGCAGCATCAGCACGGTGCCCCCCAGCCAGGACAAAACACCGAAGGTCGCGGTCGATCCGAAAGCCGTTCCCAGCGGCATCAAGTAAAGCCCGCGAAAGTCTCTGCCCGGCGCATGGATACGCTGCAAAAAGCGCCCGCGCCCGCCTGCCAAGGCATTGTGGGAATAAGCAATCCATTTGGGATCGGATTCGGTCCCCGAGGAAATCAGGAACCGTACCGGCGCATCGGGATCCACCACCGGCAGCCGGTCCAAAGCAACCGGCCGGGATTGCAACAAAGCATCCAGCGTATGCCAGCCTGCGCGCGCTTCGCCGTCGACCACCAGGATGCGTAGCGATAACAATGAAGGTCTCAGCGACTCGATCAGCTCGCACAAATCCTGTTGCACGAATTTGGGTTCAACGATGATGACGCGCGCATCGCAGCGGCGCAATAACGATTCAATATCCAAGCGGCCGCGGCCGGGGGGGAAAGGCGCAACGATCGCACCCAGCGCTGCTGCAGCCAGATCGATCGCGCAGTGATACCAGCTATTGGTCAACTGATAGGCGATAACGTCGCCGGCGGCCACGCCCAAATCGCGCAAATTGGCAGCCAGACAAAGGATTTTATGCTGCAATTCACCATACGTTATCGCATGAACCGGTGAAACGGCTGCCGCTTTGCCCGGATTCTTCCGGACTTGCTCACAAAACAGGGCGAACAAGGATCGGTTCGGATAGATTCCGTTCCGTATCCATTGCGCGCGCACCTCGGCAGGCACCAAATCGATAATACCGGCATGATTCATTGAAAGCTCCAGGGCGAAGTAACTTTGGTATACGATCCCGGTTGCAGATGCGATTTCAGGCGGGAATCGCGCTGCAGGTCATTCAGACTCTCGACAACGACCGCTGCCGGAATAGCGGCTTGCTGCAAAATCGCCACCCACTCGGCTGCCGTCTTGCTCAGCAAGAGCCCGCCCAGCTGCTGTAAATATTTGTGGCGGCTATCAGCGGGCAGGCCCAATGTCTGAACCAGGCGTTGCAGCGTGTCGTCATCGCAGCACTCAATCGCGATCTTTCCTTGTTCCGTCTCGAAAACTTGATTCAGCAGGCTTGTAGCAGGTGCGGCGATGTCGAAGAAGCGGTGCCGGTTTTGAAAATCATCGCTGCACAATAGTGTTGCCGCGCTCAATAGCGACGAAGTCACGCGCGCGCCGGCGCGGTTCAACTGACGATTGAGCAAAGCGGCGGTGATGCCTTGCGCCGCGATGATGCCGCCCAGCACATCCAGGACGGTAAACAACGTTCCGCCGCGCCTGCCGCAAGCCTGGGAGATTTTTTGCGCCACGCCGGAATAGGCCTGCACCATGAAATCCGTTCCCGGCATCGCGGGCGGTTGCGCATGCGCTCCCCTGCCGTCTGCCGACCAACCGGCTGCATAGGCATAAACCAGCGCCGGATTCACACGGATCAAGTCGTCATAATCCAAATTTAACTGCGCCGCTTTGCCGGGCGCCCAATTGTGCAAGAACACATCGGCATGCCTTGCCAATTCGGTGATTTCTTCTTGCCCGCCGGGAGATTTGATATCGATTTCGCGGATGGTTTTAAGCCGGTTGAGCGCATCGAATCGCACCGAACAACCGTCCGATACCGGCGGCATGCCGCGCAGCGGATCGCCGCCCGGCGGTTCGATGCGGATCACGTCGGCTCCCAGCAACGCCAGCAAATGCCCGGCCAAAGGACCTTGAATGCGGCGGCAGGATTCGATTACGGTGAGTCCGCTCAGCGGCAACGAATCGCTGGCCGGTTTTAACGGCCTATCCGGATGAGGCGCGGCGAAATCAAATACCCAAGGTCCTTTCAGCCACTCCGATTTGAAGTGCTCATCATCCACCCGTTCCGCCAGCGTGCGCACACGGCATATCGACATGCCGGTATGCGCGCATAATTCCGCAATATCCAGATAAGTCCATTTTGCTAATGCACTGGTCAGTTCGGGCGGAATAGGCGCCACGGCTTTGGCGTAACGCAGCAAGAACGCTGTCCAGCCCTTCCCCGCCAAGGCGGCGCCGATGCCCAGTTGCATCCAGAACCTTAACCAAGGATCGGCGTTGAGTGTTTCGAGTTCGAAAACGACACCATCGGCGGACACGAACGGCGGCGCTGTGGAATAACCCGCATCCGGCGGTAAATTTTCCGCTGCTGCGGCGACAGTCG
>JAFEEV010000174.1 GCA_018240935.1 Pseudomonadota bacterium | reverse complement strand
GGATGCAGCGCAAATCAAACAAGCGGGGACGGCCGGATTGTTGCACGACATCGGAAAAATGGTGATCCCGAACGAAGTACTGAACAAGCCGGGTCAATTGACCGACGAAGAGTTCGTCATTATGAAAAGCCACCCGGAGCGCGGCTGGGAAATTCTCAAATCCTGTTATCAAGTACATGAAACAGCGCTGGATGTGTGTTTGCATCATCACGAACGGGTCGACGGAAAGGGTTATCCGAAAAAACTATCCGGCGATGCATTGACATTGTTTGCCCGCATGGGCGCGGTGTGCGACGTATACGACGCCATTTCGTCGGATCGCTGTTACAAACCGGCCTGGTCGCCAGCGGAATCGATTCGCAAAATGGCCTCCTGGAAGGATGGGCACTTTGACGAAACCGTTTTTCAGGCCTTTGTGAAGACGATCGGTATTTATCCGAGCGGCACGTTGTTAAAACTCAAATCCGGGCGCTTGGGCGTGGTGATGGAACAGTCCACGAAGAAATTAACCACGCCCATCATTAAAACGTTCTTTTCAACGCGCGCCAATGCGCATATACTGGTGGAAATTCTGGACTTATCGAAAGGGACCGACGGCATCGAAAAAATTGAGGATCCGGTTCAATGGGGATTTGATATCAATAAAATACAAGGGATATGAAGGGTTCCGTGACCTTGATCAATGCAGTACAAGCGGAAATATTTATAGTGCAAAAAATAATTCATGATGAAGAGGATTGATAGTGATGGCCGGTAAATACCAAAAAATACAGAACATGCTTTTTGTTACTTCGTTTTTATTGATAACAGCGCCGCTGACTGAGGCCGCCGACGCGGTAACCGACTGGAATCAGCGCGCAGGCGATATTGTAGTGAATGCCAAGATCGGGCCGTTACCGGCCGAACGTGCGCTGGCGATCGTGCAGGCATCCGTGTACGAGGCGGTCAATGCGATTACCCAACGTTATGCAGTGCAGGATACAAAACTGCAAGCCGCGCCCGGTGCGTCGGTCGAAGCGGCGGTAGCCGCGGCAAACCGGGCGGCGTTGACTCAGCTGGTGCCGTCGCAGCAATCGGCGATCGATCACGTTTATCAAGGCGCATTGGCCATGATCGCTGACGGTGAGAGTAAGGCGGGCGGCATTGCCGTGGGAGAAAAAGCTGCGCAGGCGATCCTGGCGTTGCGCGCCGGCGATGGCGCAGCCGCCGGTGAATCTTACCGTCCGTTTACCCATGCGGGGGTTTATGTGCCGACGGTTATCCCCGAAGCGCCGCAATGGATGCACCGCAAACCTTGGCTGATGACGCATCCGTCGCAATTCCGTCCGGCGCCGCCGCCTGAATTGGGCAGCGACTTATGGGCGCGCGATTACAACGAAGTAAAGGCGCTCGGCGGCAAGAATAGCCGGGAAAGAAGCGCGGAACAAACCGCCATCGCCCGTTTCTGGGAAGAAGTCATGCCGCCGATTTATCACGGTATCGTCCGTTCGGTCGCGAATATGCCGGGAAGGGAAATTACGCAAAATGCGCGCTTGTTCGCGGCGGTGACACAAGCCTCGGACGATGGGCTGATTGCGGTGTTCGACGCGAAATATCACTATGGTTTCTGGCGGCCGGTGACGGCGATCCGCAACGGCGATATCGACGGCAATGACGCCACGGAGCGCGACGCAGCGTGGCTGCCTTTTATCGATACACCGATGCACCCGGAATATCCTTGCGCGCATTGCATCGTTTCAGCCGCCGTTGGTACGGTGCTGCAAATCGAAATCGGCGATGGCCAAACGCCGCTGCTAACAACGACCAGCGCCGCTGCGGGCGGTGTAGCGCGCAGCTGGACCAAGCTGGACGATTTTATGCAAGAAGTTGCCAACGCGCGTATTTACGATGGCGTGCATTACCGCAATTCCGGTAAAGCGGGTTCCGGGATGGGGCGGAAAATTGCCCATCTGGCTGCTGAGAAATACGCATTGAAAACGAAATAAACCGGGGAAGCCCGGCCGCGCGCAGGGTCTCAGTTTTTCCGGAAAATCAAATCCCATACGCCATGGCCAAGTTTGATCCCTCTCTGTTCAAACTTGGTTAATGGCCGGTAATCCGGCCGGGGCGCATAATCCGCCGCGGTATTCTTGAGTTGCGGTTCCTGGTTGAATACCTGCAAAATTTGCATGGCGTAGTCTTCCCAGTCGGTCGCAGCGTGCAGGTAGCCTCCCGGTTTCAAATGACTGCATAAGCGGGCGGTCAGTTCGGGCTGAATCAGCCTGCGCTTGTGGTGTCTGGCTTTCGGCCAGGGATCGGGGAAAAAGATGTGAACGCCATCCAGGCACGCGGCAGGCAACATATGCTGCAATACCGCCACGGCGTCGTGCTGGACGATGCGCAGATTCGTCAAGCCGTGCTGTTCGATTTGATTGAGCAAGCTGCCCACGCCGGGCGTATGTACTTCAATACCCAGATAATCGTTTTCCGGATGCGAGCGTGCGATGATTGCGGTGCTTTCTCCCATACCGAATCCGATTTCCAGAATTTTAGGCGCTGGACGGCCGAACACCTGATCCAGATCGAGCTGGTTTTCGCTGAACGGTATACCGTAGCGGGGCAGCAGCGTTTCACAAGCGCGGCGTTGCGCATTGGAAACACGCCCCTGGCGAAGAACGAAGCTGCGTATCGAGTGTTGCATGGATTAAGGGTAAGGGATCGGCAATAACCGGACCGGTCAGGAATTACCGTTTGCCGGTTTTTTTGCAGCTTGAGCGATGATGCCTTCCGTGGGTGAACTGGGGCTGGCGCTATACAGTTTTTTCGCCATGCGGCCGGCCAGATAGGCTTCGCGCCCGGCTTCGACGGCTTTGCGCATCGCTGAGGCCATCAAGACCGGATTTTGTGCCGCGGCAATCGCGGTGTTCATCAGTACGCCGTCGCAACCCAATTCCATTGCAATCGTCGCATCGGAAGCGGTGCCGACGCCGGCATCGACCAGCACCGGAATTTTGGCGTTATCGATGATGATTTGCAGATTCCACGGATTCAAAATTCCCATGCCGGAACCGATCAATGACGCCAGCGGCATCACCGCGACGCAACCCATCTCTTCCAGTTGCTTGGCCATGATCGGATCGTCCGAGGTGTATACCATTACTTGAAAATCCTCTTTAATCAGGATCTCGGCGGCTTTGAGCGTTTCCACCACATTCGGGTACAAGGTTCTGGGATCGCCCAGCACCTCCAATTTGACCAAACTGTGCCCATCCAGTAATTCGCGTGCCAGGCGCAACGTGCGCACCGCGTCGTCGACCGTGTAACAGCCTGCCGTATTGGGCAGCAGCGTGTACTTCGACGGCGGCAGCGCGTCCAGCAGATTGGGTTCGTTGGCATTTTGCCCGATGTTGGTGCGCCGGATCGCCACCGTAATGATTTCCGCGCCGCTGGCTTCCACCGCCGCGCGGGTTTCGTTGAAATCCTTGTATTTTCCTGTGCCGACCAATAAACGGGAAGAATATGTTTTACCGGCAATGACTAAATTATCCATGCGATGATGTTTTCAGAATATTTTTAAACGAAATGACAAACTAACCGCCGCCGACGGCGACAACGACTTCGAGCTGATCGCCATGCGCTAGCATTTGTTCCGAAAACCGGCTGCGCGGCACGATCTCACCATTGCACTCGATGGCAATACGTTTGCCATGCAGCGCGAGATGGTCGATCAGCTGCGTTACGTTGATCGGCGCTTCGAATTGCCGCGGCTGTCCATTAATGGTGAGCTGTATCATGGATAATCAAGCAGGGATTGATGTTTCAGGTTAACCGGATGAACGATCAAGAATCAGGACGGATTTTATCATGCGGGCAATGTGGCATTGGAGTAATTTATTTGAACCGGTAATGGTGAGAGTTATATTGTGTTTAGAAACATTAGGTTCCATTCAATGCCCCGTGATTTTTCACAATCCTGCAATTCCATACAAATGATGCATGAAGTCTACTGCTTATCCAACCGGCGATACTGAATCGCTTCCGCAATGTGTTGATTGTCGATTTTCTCAACACCCGCCAAATCCGCGATGGTTCGCGCCAGTTTCAGAATACGGTGATACGCACGGGCGGATAAGTTCAAACGGCTGATGGCTTGTGTCAACAGATTTTCACTGACGCTATTAAGTGCGCAGAATTGATCGATTTCTTTCACACCCAAGCGGCTATTCGTTTTTCCTTGCCGGTCAAGTTGTAATTGATAGGCTTTTTCAACGCGTTGACGGATTACACTGCTTTTTTCACCTGCTGTCTGTTGTTTCATCAATTCCTGCTGCGGCACGGCGGGTACTTCGATTTGCATGTCGATGCGATCGAGTAACGGGCCGGAGATTCGGCCACGGTAGCGGGCGATCTGATCGGGGGTGCAACGGCATTTGCCGGAGGGATGGCCTAAATAGCCGCAGGGGCAGGGGTTCATTGCGGCGATCAGTTGAAATCGCGCCGGAAATTCGGCTTGGCGCGCGGCGCGGGAGATGGTGATTTTGCCGGATTCGAGCGGTTCGCGCAGAACTTCCAGTACCTTGCGGTCAAATTCGGCGAGTTCGTCGAGAAAAAGCACGCCGTGCAGCGCCAGTGAAATTTCACCGGGGCGCGGCTGGCTGCCGCCGCCGACCAGAGCGACTCCGGAAGCGGTATGGTGCGGTGAGCGGAACGGCCGCCGTTTCCAGTTTTCGATATTGAAGTTGCCGTAACCGAGCGATTGAATCGCGGCGGATTCCAGAGCTTCCTGCTCGGTCATGGGCGGCAGGATGCCGGGAAAGCGTGCCGCCAGCATCGACTTGCCGGTGCCCGGCGGGCCGGTCAGCAAAAGACTGTGACCGCCGGCCGCGGCGATTTCGAGCGCGCGCTTGGCATGCGCTTGCCCTTTGACTTCATCCAGATCGGGGTAGGTTAAATCTTGTGTGTTACTGTCACGCTCCGGGGGATTGCGGTAAACCGGCAAGGGTTCGTGTCCACTCAAGTGTGCGCAGACTTGTAGCAAAGACTTGGCGGCATAAATCGTGGCTTTGTTGACCAGTGAGGCTTCCGCGGCGTTTTGTTGCGGTAGTACGAAACTGCGGCCGGATTGCGAAGCGTTGTAAGTCATCGCCAGCGCGCCGTGGATGGGTCGCAGTTCACCGGTCAATGCCAATTCCCCGGCCCATTCGTACTGATCCAATTTGTCGCCGGGAATTTGTCCGGTCGCAGCGAGTATTCCCAGCGCAATCGGTAAATCAAAGCGCCCGCTTTCTTTCGGCAGATCGGCAGGCGCCAGATTCACCGTGATGCGTTGCGCGGGCATTTTGAATTGGGCATTTTGCAATGCCGCCCGGACACGGTCTTTGCTTTCTTTGACTTCGGTATCGGGAAGACCGACGATGGTGAAACTGGGCAAGCCGTTGGCGATGTGGGTTTCCACCGTCACCAACGGTGCTTGGACGCCGGATACCGCCCGGCTAAACAGAACGGCAAGCGACATTTAAACAGCGCAATCCTGCACGCAGTCCGGCGCGGGTGGGGAAAGGCTCAAGAATAACAAGCCGCAAGCGGAGATTGTCCCGGTTTAACCTTCCGTTTGCACACGATCCGATGTTTCATTATTTTCCGTCGAACGCAATGCGGATAGGTTTAAGCGCGCCTCCAATTCGGCTACCCGGGCTTCGAGCAGGATCAGTTTTTCCCGGGTGCGCTGCAGCACTTCCTGTTGCACGTCAAATTCATCGCGCGTGACGAGATCAAGCCGGGTAAACGCGCCCGATAACAGCACCCGGATATTTTTTTCGATATCCTTGGCCGGGCTGTGGTGCAGAATTTCGCTGACTTTGGCATTGATTTCGTCGATTACATTTTTGTTAAGCATTGATGTTCTCCTTGTTGATGACTCACCAGTTGATCAGCTGATTGGGATGGCTACGTGATAAAATCCGAAACAATTTTATTTTACGAAAACGGATTATCCACTGTTATTACCAACGGTTCCAGTATTAAGGAAACGCTGATTAATTAGGCGGACGAGATGAAGCACAAGGCGCACGGAACACTGCAACCAAGACATATCACAAAAAGATAGGCGAGGATGCGCGTACCGCGCAACGAAGTGATTCGCTCGTATAGTCAATTAATCAGTGTTTCCTTAAGAATCCGTCTTTATTTTGCCATGATGCCGACAACCGGTGAATAGATGCATGCCCTTAAAATCATGGATTGTTTCAATAACGGTTAGATATCCGGATAGATGAATGGAACGCAGACAATTACTTGAGCAGTGGCTGAAAGATCAATTTCCCGCACGGCCGTTTACGTTGCAACCGGCATCGGCGGACGCTAGTTTCCGGCGTTATTTCCGCGCCTCCTTTGACGGCCAGACAGTGATCGTCATGGACGCGCCGCCGCAACACGAGGATTGCGCGCCGTTTTTGCGCGTGGCGGAGATACTCGCGGCAACCGGCGTGCATGTGCCGGAAATACTGGCGCAAAATCTGGAACTGGGTTTTTTATTGTTATCCGATCTGGGCAATACGACGTTCTTGCACGCATTGAACGAGCGGATCGAAAGGGCGCATGAGCTGTACGGCGAAGCCACCGATGCGTTGGTCAAAATGCAATTGGCGCATCAAGCGGACAGCTTGCCGGCTTATGACGAAGCGTTGCTGCAAAGAGAACTCGATCTGTTTCCCGATTGGTACATCGCAAAACATTTACAGATCGATTTGACGGAAAAACAACAGGCCGCCTTGCGCGCCGTTTTCTCCCGCATTCTGCAAAACAATCTGGCGCAGCCCAAGGTACTGGTGCATCGCGATTATCATTCGCGCAATCTGATGGTGACTTCCCCCAATCCGGGCATCATCGATTTTCAGGATGCCGTGCATGGCCCGATCACGTACGATCTGGTGTCGCTATTGAAGGATGCATATATCCACTGGGACGAGGAGCGTATTCTCGATTGGGCTATCCGCTACTGGGAAAAGGCGCGCAAGGCGGGGCTGCCGGTTAGCGCCGATTTTGCGGAGTTTTACCGCGATTTCGAATGGATGGGGGTGCAGCGCCATCTCAAAGTGCTGGGAATTTTTGCCCGGCTCAATTACCGCGACGGCAAGGCGGCGTATTTGAACGACATGCCGCTGGTGATGCACTATTTGCGCAAAGCATGCGAGCGATACTGCGAGCTCGATCCGCTGCTGAATTTGCTGGATGAATTGCATCCGGCCGAATCCGGTCAGAAAGTTGGCTATACCTTCTGAGTGCATCCCCTATAAAGCGATGATTCTCGCCGCCGGGCGCGGCGAGCGCATGCGCCCGCTCACCGATACGATGCCCAAGCCACTGCTGAAGGCGGGTGGGCATGCGTTGATCGAACATCAATTGATCAGTCTGGCGCGCGCCGGTTTTACCGGCATCGTCATCAATCATGCGTATCTGGGCGAAATGATCGAAAACGCTTTGGGAACCGGCGAACGTTACGGCGTTCGTATCCGTTATTCACCCGAGCAAGTGGTGCTGGAAACCGCCGGCGGAATCGCCAATGCGTTGCCGTTGCTGACGGGAGAATCCGGCGATCAGCCGTTTCTGGTGGTGAATGCCGATATTTTTTGCGCTATGGATTACGCTACGTTATTACCGGTATTCCAAGCCATGCAATCGGACGCGGAACAGCGGCTTGCGCATCTGGTTCTGGTTGATAACCCGCCGCACCACGCCGCAGGCGATTTTGCCTTGGAGCATGGCCGGGTGATGCTCAACGGCAGTGCCAAACTGACATTCAGCGGCATCGGTATTTATCGGGCGGAGCTTTTTGATGGCATACAACCGGGTTTGCCGGTCAAGCTCGCACCATTGTTGCGCCAGGCCATGCAAGCAGGGCAGGTGAGCGGCGAATATTTTTCCGGACGGTGGATCGATGTCGGAACACCGGAGCGGCTTGAATTATTGGACAAACAACTCAAATCCCGCGCGGAATCATCCGCCGGATCGATTTAAGGACTAAAGAACTCGCTTATGACACACTTTCAACATTTCATCGCCCGCCGCCAGCTTCTGGCCAGCAAAATGCAATCCGGCATCGCGATCATTCCGACCGCTCCGGAGCGGCTGCGCAATCGCGACGCGCATTATCCGTACCGCTTCGACAGCTATTTTTATTATTTGACCGGATTCCGCGAACCGGAAGCGGTGCTGGTGCTCGTTGCCGCCCGTGGTGATGCGCCGCTGAAACAGATATTGTTCTGCCGCGAAAAGAATCAGGAGCGGGAAATCTGGGACGGCTACCGTTACGGACCGGAAGCCGCGAAAGCAATGTTCGGTTTCGATGAAGCGCATGCGATTGACAAGCTGGATGAACTGCTGCCTAAATTTTTGGCCGATCAAACGGCGGTTTATACGGCAATGGGATTGGATACGGCATGGGATCAGCGCGTCATCGGCTGGTTAAACCGGGTGCGCGAGCTGGCGCGCACGGGGATCGCCGCACCGGCGGAAATTTGCGATAGCCGCGCGCTATTGGATGAAATGCGCTTGATCAAGGATACCGACGAGTTGCAGATGATGCAGCGCGCCGCGGATATTTCCGCGCAAGCGCATCAGCGCGCGATGCAGACAACGCGGCCAGGCATGCGCGAGTACGAGATCGAAGCGGAATTGCTCTACACATTCTACCGGCACGGTGCGCAGGCGCCGGCTTACACCTCCATAGTCGCGGGCGGGGCCAATGCGTGTGTGTTACATTACGTGCAGAATAACGCCGAGCTGAAATCGGGTGATTTATTACTGATCGATGCCGGGTGTGAATTGGACGGTTATGCATCGGACATCACCCGCACATTTCCTGTGAACGGCAAATTCACCGTGGCGCAGCGCGATGTTTATCAACTGGTGCTGGCCGCGCAGGCGGCGGCGATCGCGCAAGTGCAGCCGGGGAATCGCTGGAACGATCCGCATCAGGCGGCATTGCAAGTACTGGCGCAAGGTTTTATCGATCTGGGGCTCTGTCAGGGTAGTGTCGATGCCGTGTTGGAGTCGGAAGATTACAAACGCTTCTACATGCACCGCACCGGGCACTGGCTTGGATTGGATGTGCATGACGCCGGTGAGTACAAGCTGAAGGGTGAGTGGCGGCAACTGGAGCCCGGCATGGTACTGACCGTCGAACCGGGATGTTACATCCGTCCGGCGGATGATGTTCCGGAACATTTCTGGAATATCGGAATCCGTATAGAAGACGACGTTGTGGTTACACCATTGGGACACGAAATTTTGACGCTGGCGGCGCCCAAGGCAATAGCCGAAATAGAGGAGTTGATGCAATGAGCGACGAAGAGAGGAAAATTATCATCAGCAGAGTTTCCGAGTACCGCCAGGATGAATCGGGCGAATTTCATCGTGTGCCGGTATCTCCACTCAACCGCTGGCTCACTTACGCGATCCTCATTCCGGTCGTAATTCTCATGGCCATACTGGGCATTTTCTTTTTTGCCGCTTTCCTGGCTTTATTGGCCGTTGCCGTGGTGGTGGTGGGGATACGCTTCTGGTGGCTGCGCCGGAAATATGAAAATGCCATGCAGCAATCCGGTGAAGCGAACCGGCAATCCGAAGCGGATCATACGGTAATCATCGAAGACGCGCAGATCATCGAAGAAACCGACGTGCACCGCACGGAACAGAAAAAGCACTGATCCGCATCGGATTGGTTGAGCCGATACAAGCGCGACTTATCGCCGTGGAATCAGTTTCATCTGCCGCTCAGCCGCGCCCGGCAGGAATGGCGGCGGTTCGCCGCTGACCCAATTGGCGTGCCCGCTGCCGTAATATGGTGACAGCGGATGCCCGCTTTGTCCGCCAGGCATATCGAAATAACCGCGTTCTTCCTGGCCCGGCGCCACGATGGAACGCTGCGAAGCGCCGAAGTTGGGCGATTGCACGCGCGGCATGTTATGGTCGCCCGGCAGCGGATCGTGCGGCATGTCGAGCCACTGTGAAATCCACGTCGGCAGCTTCTGACTCAGCGGATGCTTGATGCGCGCCGCATTCTGCGTTCCCCAGTTACGTTCCGCGATACCGCCATCCTGCTGCATTTGCTGCGCGCTTCTTTGTGCGCAGCGCAGCAGCAATTCCTGCCAGTTTTTGAATTGCGGCGGCAGCAGATGCTGCGGCCGTTGTTCGATCAGTTGCCACAAAATCAATTCGGTCTGGCTGAGCCGGGGCAGTTCGAAACCGGCGTGTTGCCGCCGCACCGGTGCGGCAAAGCCGTTCAGCACCGTTTTCATGACTTCATAACGGTACGTGCGCACGATGCGGTACGCGACGGAATTTGCCGAGGCTTCTCCATTCCAATCGGACAATGCGGTTTGCAGTGCTTCGACCCACGATGCGTTGCCGTGAGCCGATTCGAGCGTGGTTTGCAGCAGATGATGCCAGCGGGTTAGCAGCAGTGCGCGATAATCCAATTGAATCGCTTGCATCTCATCGCTATCGAATCGCTCGCTGGCGAATAAACGATCGCGGATTTGCAAGGCGCGCGCGCCGAGATCGAAGCCGCCGTTGCCGAGCAGTGCGAGCTGTTCGCCCGAAACGGTGCGCGAATTGGCCGACCACAAACGTTTTGACGGCGGATTGTGGAGTTCCGGGTAATCGTCCGGATCGAGCCAGCCCTGCCAGCCGGTACCCGC
>JAFEEV010000173.1 GCA_018240935.1 Pseudomonadota bacterium | reverse complement strand
GTCGGCTACGGTTTGAAAGAAGTCGGCGGCAAAACCACGGACCAGATCTCGTTTCGCGTGTACGTCAAAGAAAAACGCAAACCGGAAGACTTGAATCCGGCTGAAATCATCCCGAAAGAATACAAAGGAATTCCCACCGATGTGGTATTGGTCATTCAACCCAAACCCTTACCTTGCGAAGACTTCGATCAGCACTCACCGCTGATCGGCGGCATATCGATTAGCAATTTCAAGACCAATGCTTCGAATCAAATCGGCTCCGGAACATTGGGTTGTTTTGCCACGTTGAACGGCGTCAGCGGGCCGGAAAACGTCGTACTGCTGTCGAACAATCACGTCCTTGCAAGCAATGGCGCGGTCAATGGCGATACGATTTATCAACCGCGCTTTATCGATAACGCAGGAACTATCAATATTGACGCCGCGCAAGAACGGCGCAATCCGATCGGAAAAATCCAGAACATCGGTCAGCAGGGGCCTTATTCTTACACGTACCCCAGTGAAACAGCGCAAGACTATTTTCTTGATTGCGCCATTGCCAAATTGGATATCTGCATTTCCAGCTGGTGCAACACCAACTGCGGCGTATCGTATAAAAACGAAATCCGCGGATTGAATATCGGTGGCAACAGCAAACTGGAAGATGTCGCCCGCGTTGCACAGAGCGATTTGGGCGGTAGCGACTATGTGGTTTATAAAGTCGGACGAAGAACCAGCAAAACAACGGGCAAGGTCATCGATACGGCTGCAATAGACCCGAGCGGAGGCCGTGCGCTCTATATCGAAGCCACGCAACCCGATTGCAATGGAGAAATGAAATTCTCTGATGAAGGTGACTCAGGCTCTGCAATCGTTAATGCGCAAAACAAAGTAGTCGGTCTATTGTACGCTGGAGATAGCGCCAATCCGGCTCGAACGCTCGCTTGCCATATTCACCCGGTGATGGCCTACCTCAGCATCACCCCCATCACCACCGCCAACCCGCCGGTCGGTCCCGCCGGGCAGACGTTAAACGATGTCGAAGGCATTTTCACCGGCATCAACCACACCACCGAGGTACGCGAGCGCTTCTTGAACACGCGCAAGGGCGCTGAGATTTACCAGCAGATTCTCGATCATCGTCAGGAAGTCATCGCGCTCGTCAATCACCGGCGGCCGGTTACCGTAGCTTGGCATCGCAGCAAAGGTCCTGCGTTCCTGGCGCACTTTGTCAACAATGCGCGCGACCCCGCGCACATCATTCCGCTTGAAGTGGAAGGCATCACACGCGACCAGATGATCCGGCGCATGGCCGAGGTGCTCACGCAGCAGGGCAACGAGTCTTTGCAACAAGTCATCCGCCACTACTTTGACGAAGTGATGGGATTCATCAACAGTTTCGATAACCTGCACGAGTTCGTTAAGCAGTTTGAAACCGAGCCTCATGTAAATGAATTAATCAATCGCTCCACTTTCGTTGAGGAGACCAACGATGTCAAATGAAGTGGATACCTTACAGCGCGTTCTGCTGCAAATCTCCAACGTATTGGAGCCGCTGGAGCGCGAGCTGAATAGCACGCGTGCGGTGCAAACGTTTGCTGAACTCGGTATCACGCTCAACAGCGGCCAAGTTTCTTCGCTGGCTTCACCGATGCAAGCGCTGGTCGCTAGCAGCAAAACCGTGCTGCAAAAAGCCGGCGATCTGGTGGAAGCGATCGAAGCGGAAAATATCGAGCAAATCGTCTCGATCAGCGTGGAACTGATCAGCCAAGTCATCACCGCCATCCAGAAAATCGATCAACTGCAAACCGCCGTGCAAGGCATCGGCAGTATCCCTGCGAGCGTTTCCAGTCATTTCGCCGAGCGCTTGTTTAACTACTTGCTGGTCCGCACGCTGGATGCCGCCAACGGTGTCAACGAGTTTCTCGAATTGCTGGGCATACTCGAGCGGCAACGCAATAACGTCGGTTCCACCGATCCCGGTAATCCCGAATTCACCATCTCTACCTTCCATTTCAACGAACTGGGCAAGTGGCTGCAATCGCCGGTGTCGGCATTGCAGTCGCATTACAACTGGGGCAGCAACAGCCTCGACGCAGCGAATTTGTTGCAGCGGCTCGAACGCTTGCTGCTCCATCTCAAAGCGCCGGTTTTCTACGACGACACCGCGCCCACGCCGATTCTCGAAGCGGTCATTTTTCAGCTGCGGCCGCGCACCGATCTCAACCCCAATGGCTTGAGCTTATCAGTCCGGCAGAATCTCAGTCCCGGCAAAATCGAATTTGCCGCCGACGACCTGAAAGTCACGCTGGACTTGCAGGCCACGCTGCCGTTCGGCGCCGAACTGGTAATCCAGCCGCCAGCCAAATTTACTTTCCAAACTTCCGCAGCCGATACGGTTTCCGGCTCGTTGAATCTCAGCGTCAACGCCGACCGCACACAAGCGGCAACGCCCTATCTATTGATTGGCGACCCGGACGGCAGCCGGTTGGAAGTCGGTAAATTCGGCGTCAGCTTCGGCGGCCGGATTCAAGGCAGCGGCGGACAATCGGCAGCGGATTTTACCGTCGGCGGTGAAATCGGCGCCGGTAAACTGGCGATTTCGTTTGCCGATGGCGATGGATTCCTTACCGATATTTTAAGCGGCATCCAGCTCAATTCCGATTTCGGCATGGCGTTCGGTTACAACAGCAGCGACGGGCTGTTTTTCGTCGGCAGCAGCGCGCTGGAAATCAAATTGCCGCTGCACCTGAATCTCGGGCCGGTCGAAGTCAGCGCGCTAACCTTCTCGGTCGGTATCGACAACAACAAATTCCCCACCGCCATTTCAACGGACATCAAAGCCGCATTGGGTCCGCTCGCCGCTGTCGTCGAAAACATCGGCCTGGCGATCGATTTCGCCTTGGTCGATAACCGCAGCGGCAACGCCGGGCCGGTCGACATCAGCCTGGGCTTCAAGCCGCCGAATGGCGTCGGCTTGTCGCTGGATGTGGGCATCGTCAAAGGCGGCGGCTATCTCTACTTTGATTTCGACAAGGAAGAGTACGCCGGTGCATTGGAGTTGATGTTCAGCGGCATCGTCACGGTCAAAGCGATCGGTCTGATCACGACGCGCATGCCCGACGGTTCCGAAGGATTCTCGTTGCTGATCATTCTCAGCGCCGAATTCGGCACGCCGTTCCAATTGGGTTTCGGTTTTACGCTGAATGCCGTCGGCGGGTTGCTCGGCCTGAACCGCACCATGGAACTGGAAGTGATCGCCGCCGGTGTGCGCACCGGATCGATCAACAGCATCATGTTCCCGGACAATATCATTGAGAATGCACCGCGCATCATCAGCGACCTACGCCAATTTTTTCCACCCGCGCAGGATGTGTTTCTGATCGGCCCGATGGCTAAGTTGGGCTGGGGAACCCCGACACTGGTGAGCGCATCGCTGGGCATCATCGTCGAAATACCGCCGGGTAACATCGCCATTCTCGGCGTGCTGAAAGTCGCGCTGCCCGACGAAGACGCTGCGTTGATCATCATTCAGGTCAGTTTCATCGGCGCGCTGGAAGTCGACAAGCAACGCTTGTGGTTTTATGCCAGCCTGTACGATTCGCGGGTCATTTTTCTCACCATCGACGGCGATATGGGGTTATTGATCGCTTGGGGCGACAATGCCAATTTTGTCATCAGTGTGGGTGGCTTTCATCCCTCCTTTAAGCCGCCTCCACTGCCTTTTCCCAACCCCAACCGGATTGCGATCAACATCCTGAATACCTCATTCGCGCGCATCCGCGTGGAAGGGTATTTCGCCGTCACCTCCAATACCGTGCAGTTCGGCGCCAAGGCGGAAGTTTATTTCGGTCTCAGCGCATTCAATATTTCCGGCCATGTCGGCTTTGACGCGCTGTTCCAGTTCTCGCCGTTCTATTTCATCATCACCATTTCGGCGTCGTTCGACGTCAAAGTGTTCGGTGTCGGCTTGTTCGGCGTGCATATGCGCGGCGAACTCGAAGGCACATCGCCATGGCATATCGAAGGCGAAGGCTCGATCTCGCTGTTGTTCTGGGATATCGACGTACCTTTCAGTCATACCTGGGGTGAAGATGAAAACACCACGTTACCGGCCATCGACATCATGCCGCTGATCACGGCGGAATTCGAGAAACTGGATAACTGGACGGCCGAATTACCTACCTCCAATCAATTACTGGTGTCGTTGCGCACGATCGAAAGCGGCAGCGATTTGATTTTGCACCCGGTCGGCGTATTGCGCGTCAATCAGCGCGCCATCCCGCTCGATCTCGATCTCGATAAAGTCGGCAATCAAAAACCGAAAGACGCCAAACGGCTGACCGTCGAAGTCATCGATACCGGCTTGGCCAAGGTTGCAGATACCAAAGAACAGTTTGCCACGGCGCAATATAAAAACTTGAGCGACGCCAACAAACTAAGTGCGCCCGCTTACGAAAAACAAAATGCCGGTATC